>NZ_JBEXSX010000026.1:0-113647 GCF_040613835.1 Streptomyces sp. NPDC006207
TGGCGTTGACTTTTGGCACGCTGTTGAGTTCTCAAGGAACGGAAGCTTCCTTCGAGACCGTTTCACCGGCCCCTCCGGGCTTTCCCTTCGTTGTCACCAGCTTATCAGACTCTTTCGGGCCCGATTCCCGCCGGCGGGGATTTCCTGCTTTTGCGTTTCTGCCTTTCGGCTTTCGCGCTCCCCGACTTTAGCAGATGCTTTCCGTCGGATTTACCGCACCGCTGTGAGCACGCACGTCTCCGTGGCGTTCTCGTCGCGGGGGTTGACCCAACGTACTGGAGGCGCCCGGTCGGAGCAAATCGAGGGTGGCGTGCGGTGGCGTGGTGTGCCGGGCCTCAAGGGGGTGGCAGACTTGAGTGGTCTGGACCACTTGCTTGGAGGCTTCCTCATGACGACTGTCTCGTCGCCCCTGACCGGGCGCGTCATCGGTCTGGCCGCGGTGCCCGACCCCGTGTTCTCCGGTGCCATGGTGGGGCCCGGCACGGCGATCGACCCCGTGCGCGAGCCGTCGGTGGCCGTGTCCCCGGTGGACGGTGTGGTCGTGTCCCTGCACGCGCACGCGTTCGTCGTGGTGGACGCGGACGGGCACGGGGTGCTGACCCATCTCGGCATCGACACGGTGCAGCTGAACGGCGAGGGCTTCGAGGTGCTCGTCAACAAGGGCGACACCGTGGTGCGCGGCCAGGAGATGGTGCGCTGGGACCCCGCGGCGGTCGAGGCCGCTGGCAAGTCCCCGGTGTGCCCGGTGGTGGCGCTTGAGGCGGCGGCCGAGGCGCTGACCGGTCTCGTCGAGGACGGAGAGGTGACCGCCGGGGCCACGCTCTTCTGTTGGACGTAGCCTTTTCGGCAAGGCCACTCCCGACGCATAAACACAGGCAACGCGGTCGCGAGCGTCCGCGACGACCGGAGACGGGTGAGATGGAGACAACGCTGCGAGGCGTCGGTGTCAGCCACGGCGTGGCGATCGGCGAGGTACGGCACATGGGGACCGCGGTCCTCGAGCCTCCGGCCAAGCAGATTCCGGCTGACGAGGCCCCGCGGGAGCAGGCCCGGGCACGTCAGGCGGTCGAGGCGGTGGCCAACGACCTGATCGCGCGCGGCAACCTGGCCGGCGGCGAGGCGCAGGCGGTGCTGGAGGCCCAGGCGCTGATGGCGCAGGACCCCGAGCTGATGGCCGACGTGGAGCGCCGTATCGCGGTGGGCAGCTCGGCGGAGCGCGCGGTGTACGACGCGTTCGCCTCCTACCGTGCGCTGCTCGCCAACGCGGGCGAGTACCTGGCGGGGCGCGTCGCGGACCTCGACGACGTCCGCAACCGGATCGTGGCGCGGCTGCTCGGGGTGCCGATGCCCGGTGTCCCGGACAGCGACGAGCCGTACGTGCTGATCGCGCGGGACCTGGCGCCGGCCGACACCGCGTTGCTGGACCCGTCGCTGGTGCTCGGCTTCGTGACCGAGGAGGGCGGGCCGACCAGCCACAGCGCGATCCTCGCGCGTGCGCTGGGGGTGCCGGCCGTGGTGGCGCTGCCGGGTGCCACGGAGCTGGCCGAGGGCACGGTCATCGCCGTGGACGGCAGCACCGGCGACATCTACGTCGACCCGGACAAGGACCGGCGGGCCGAGCTGGCGAAGGCCGCGGAGGAACGCAGGGCGGCGCTCGCCGCGACCTCGGGGCCGGGTGCCACGTCGGACGGGCACAAGGTGCCTCTGCTGGCGAACGTCGGCGGTCCCGCGGACGTCGAGGCGGCCGTGAAGGCCGGCGCGGAGGGCGTGGGTCTGTTCCGCACGGAGTTCCTCTTCCTGGACGACTCCCGCAGCGCGCCGTCGGAGGAGAAGCAGGTCGAGGCGTACCGGCAGGTGCTGGAGGCCTTCCCCGAGGGCCGGGTCGTGGTCCGGGTGCTGGACGCGGGTGCCGACAAGCCGCTGGAGTTCCTGACGCCCGCGGACGAGCCGAACCCGGCGCTGGGCGTGCGGGGCCTGCGGACGCTGCTCGCCCACCCCGATGTGCTGCACACGCAGCTGCGGGCGCTCGCCAGGGCCGCCGAGGGCCTGCCGGTGTACCTCGAGGTCATGGCACCGATGGTGGCGGACCGCATCGACGCCAAGGCGTTCGCGGACGCGTGCCGGGAGGCCGGGCTGCACGCGAAGTTCGGCGCGATGGTGGAGATCCCGTCGGCTGCCCTGCGGGCACGGTCGATCCTGCAGGAGGTCGAGTTCCTCTCGCTGGGGACGAACGACCTGGCGCAGTACACCTTCGCGGCGGACCGGCAGGTCGGTTCGGTCTCGCGGCTGCAGGATCCGTGGCAGCCGGCGCTGCTGGACCTGGTGTCCGCGGCGGCCGAGGCCGCGCGGGCCGAGGGCAAGAGCTGCGGTGTGTGCGGTGAGGCGGCCTCCGATCCGCTGCTGGCGTGCGTGCTGACGGGTCTGGGCGTGACGAGCCTGTCGATGGGCGCGGCGTCGATCCCCTACGTGCGGGCGACGCTGGCGAAGTACACCCTGGCGCAGTGCGAGCGGGCGGCGGCGGCCGCCCGGGCGACCGACACGGCCGACGAGGCGCGGCGCGCGGCGCAGGCGGTGCTGTCCGGGGAGTGATCGCTTCCCGTCCTCCCGAGGGGCGTCCCACCGGTGGTGGGGCGCCCCTCGGCGTTCGCGGGCTCCGCCGTGCTCAGTCGTCCTCCGGCGGCGGGAGGACGAATCCCGGGCGGTGGACGACACCGGGCTCGGGGGGCACGGGGTCTCCGGACTCGGCGTCGGTGCAGTAGGCGTTGAAGACCTGTGCCTCGCTGAGGGGTTGGAGCCAGCCGTCGCGCAGCGTCCAGCCGCGGACTTCGTCCGGGCGGTCGGGTGGGGGCTGGCCGGTGCCCGCGCCGCTGCGCAGGACGAGACCGCCGGGGCTGTCCTCGGCGAGCCCGGCGGCGATGACGGTGCAGCAGACCAGTGCCTCGGCCTCGACGAGGTGGACCATGCCCTGCTCGTCGCAGCGGGCGTGCAGGGCGGCGAGCAGTGTGGTGCCCTCGGCGGGCACGCTGCACACGAGGTGGTGGTGGCCGGGCCCCGCGGCTTCGAGGAGGCGCATCAGGGCCTGGGAGGCGCGGTCGAAGGAGGTGCGGGCGAGGTCGTCGCCGCAGCCGGCGCAGTCCCCGGCGCGGGCCAGGATGCCGGAGGCCCGTTCCCAGGTGGCCTGGCGGCCCGCCTCGTACTCGAGCTCGGTGACGAGGTGTTCCAGGGGCTGTCCCGTAGGGGACGGTGGGGCCGGCCGTGGTGACGTCGGCGGCGTACCGCGTGCGGGAGCGTGAGCTGTCGGGGTCGTGGCCGGTGTCGGCGCAGTACTCGGCGTACTCGGCCGGGTCGAAGGGCCCGACGCGGACGTGGATGCCACGGGAGGCGAGCGACCGCAGCAGGCCCTCGATCTGCCGCAGGTAGCTCGCGTGGTCGTCGAAGGTGAAACTGCGGTAGCCGCGCATGGCGGCGAAGTCGGCGGGGTCGGTGAGGACGGCGACGGTGGTCGGTGACTCGCGGCGCAGCGTGCGGCGGCCGGTCCTCGCGGTGCGGCGGGCGGGGCGGCTGCTCTGCTTACGGTGCTTGGTATGTGCCATGACGGCTCCCCCTCGGTACGGCGGTCAACTGTCACTCACCGTAATCGCCGCCACTGACAGTGACCGTCCCGCCGGGGACGGTGTGGGTCTTCGCGGCCGCCGGCCCAAGGCGTTCGGCGGCGTCCAGCCGGTCCAGGCGGCGGCGCACGAGGGTGCGCTGGCCGACGGAGACGGCGGCGAGGCCGGCGCCGAGGCCGAGCCAGCCGAGCGGGCCCGCGGCCATGACGGCGGAGGTGAGCAGGACCGGGCCCGCCGAGCGCTGGGCCGACTGTGCGAGTCCGTGGACGCCGAGGTACGCACCCTGGGACCGGCCGGGAGCGAGGGCGAGGGACAACTCCCAGGAGATCGCGGCGTGGACGATCTCCGCTGCGGTGAAGGCCGTGGCGGCGACGACGAGGGCGACGACCGCGGTCCCCGTCGAGTCCACGGCCGAGACGGCCATGGCGCCGCCCGCGACGAGGAAGGCGACGCCGAGCAGCGGCAGCGAGGCGGCGGCCCTGCGGGGCTCGTCCCCGAGGCGGCTGAGGCGGACCTGGAAGAGCACGACGAGGACGTTGTTGAGCACGAAGAGCAGGGCGACGAGGCTGTGCGGGGCGACGGTCGCGGTGGCGATCCACAGGGGCAGGCCGATGTTGAGCGCCGTGTCGTCGAGGAACAGCAGGGTCTCGGTGGCGGTGTAGGCGAGGTATCCGCGGTCGCGCCATGGGCTGGTGGCCGGGGTCTTCGTCCGGGGCGGTTCCCCGCCGGCGGCGGCGGGCGCGCCGGCCACCACGCGCACGGGGGACGGCGGTTCTGCGCAGCGCAGGACGAGCAGGGCGGCGCCGACGAAGGAGAGGGCGTCCCCGATGAGCATGGTGCGGTAGGCGGTGTCGGTGCCGATGGCCAGGGCGACGGCGGCGGCGAGACCGCCGATGCCGAAGCCGATGTTGACCACGGTGCGCTGGAGGGCCTGGTAGCGGACGCGGTCCGGGCCGGCGACGCGTGCGGCGTACAGCTTGGTGAGGACCGAGGCGGCGCGGTCGCCGAGGCTGCCGAGCGCGGCGATGGGCAGCAGGAGCCAGAGGGTGCCGGTGAGCAGGATGCCGAGGGCGGCCGCGGCACGCAGGGCGTGGACGGCCGGGAGCAGCCGGGTGAGCGGCACGCGGTCCGCGACCCGGCCCGCGACGGGCGTGCCCGCCATGCCGACGGCACCGGCGACGCCGAGCAGGAGGCCGATCTCGTGCGGGGCGAGTCCGGCGACGTAGGTGTAGTAGAGAGCCGAAGTGCCGTACCAGAGACCGGATCCGGCCTTGTCGGTGAGGCTCACCCAGAGCATGCGGCGGCCGTCGCGGCCGCCCGGTACGAGGTCCTCGATGTCGCTGCGGCTGCGAGGGAATCGCATGCACTGCCCCCTTGACCCGAAATTTGTATTGATACATACTTGTGAATGTGGCAGCACAATATGCGATCAGCGGTACGAACGCCAAGGGCATTGCCGCGTCCGTCGAACGGGGCGTGGCCGACGGGGCGTTGTCCCCCGGGGCGGCGCTCCCGCCGGTACGGACGCTGGCCGATCGCCTGGGAGTCAGTCCCGGCACGGTGGCGACCGCCTACAAGGAGCTCCGGCAGCGCGGGATCGTCGTCACGCGCGGACGCGGCGGCACCGTCGTCGCACAGGCGCCGGCCGTGGCGTCCAGGAGGCCGCCGAAGGTGCCCGCCGGACTGCGGGACCTGGCGGGCGGCCACCCGGACCCGGCGTTCCTGCCGGAACTGCCGCCGTCGGTGCAGGTGACGCCCGGGGCGCGCTCGCACCGGTCGGCTCCGCGCCTTCCCGAGCTGGAGGAGCTGACCCGCGCGTGGTTCGACCGCGACGGCGTGCCGGCGGACGACGTGACGTTCGCGCACAGCGCGCTCGACTGCCTCGGGCGGCTGCTCTCCGTCGAACTGCGGCCCGGCGACGCGGTGGCGATGGAGGATCCGGGCTACCACCATCTGCTCGACCTGGTGCCCGCGCTGGGACTGCGCATGCTGCCGGTCGCGGTCGACGACGAGGGCATGCGGCCCGAGGCGCTGCGCGACGCGCTGCGGGCCGGGGCGCGGGCGGTGGTGTGCAGTCCGCGCTCCCAGAACCCGTACGGCGGGTGCTTCTCGCCGGAGCGGCGGGACGCGCTGCTCGGCGTGGTGCGGGAGGCGCCCGACGTCCTCGTGGTCGAGAACGACCACGCCGCGGAGATCGCGGGCGTGCCGCTGCACAGCCTGACCTCGGGGGGGCTGCCGCGCTGGGCGCAGGTGCGCACGGTCACCAAGTACCTGGGCACGGACCTGCGGTGGGCGGCCCTCGCCTGCGACCCGACGACGCTGGCGCGGCACGACGGACGGCTGCTGCTGACCTCGGGGTGGATCAGCCATGTGCTGCAGGGGATGGCCGCGCGGCTGATGACGGACGCGGCGGCGCGGCTGCTGGTGGAGGCCGCCCGGGACGCGTACGCGGAGCGGCGGGAGGCACTCGTCGGCGAGCTGGGGCGGCTCGGGATCGCGGCGCACGGGGCGAGCGGGCTGAATGTGTGGGTGCCGGTGCGCGACGAGGCGGCGGTGGTGAACGGGCTGCGGTCGCGCGGGTGGTGGGTGGCCGCGGGGGCGAGGTTCCGGCTGGCGGCCGGGCCCGGCGTGCGCATCACGACCGCGGAGCTGCGGCCCGCGGACGCGCGGGCTCTGGCCGCCGACTTCGCCGGCGTGCTCGGGGAGTTCGGCGCGACGTACGGGGGGTGAGGGGGGGGCCGGGGCCGCCTCACCCCCGCGGGCGCTCAGCTGCGGGTGCGGGCCAGGTCCGCGTAGAACGTGAGCAGCCCCAGGTCGTCGACGGAGCCCGGGTTGACGGCCTTGTCCAGCGGCGTGCCCTGCAGCAGCTTCTTCACCGGGACCTCGATGCGCTTGCCGGTGAGGGTGTGCGGGATGCCGGGGACCGGGATGATCTCGTCGGGGACGTGGCGGGGGGAGAGCTGCTCGCGGATGGTGCGCTTGACCTTGTCGCGGAGGGCGTCGTCGAGCACGGCGCCCTCGGCGAGCTGGACGAACAGCGGCATCCAGTAACCGCCGTCGGGCTGCTCGACGCCGATGACGAGCGACTCGCGGATCTCCGGGAGCCGTTCGACGGCCTCGTAGATGTCCGCGGATCCCATGCGGACGCCCTGGCGGTTGAGGGTGGAGTCGGAACGGCCGTGGATGACCACCGTGCCGCGCGAGGTCAGGGTGATCCAGTCGCCGTGCCGCCAGACGCCCGGGAACATCTCGAAGTAACTGTCGTGGTAGCGGCTGCCGTCGGGGTCGTTCCAGAAGTGGATGGGCATCGACGGCATGGGGTTGGTGACGACCAGCTCGCCGACCTCGTCGGTGACCGGCTTGCCGTACGGGTCCCAGGCCTGCAGGTCGGTGCCGAGGCAGGGGGCCTGCAGCTCACCGATGTACACCGGCAGGGTCGGGACGCCGCCCGCGAAGCAGCTGCACACGTCGGTGCCGCCGCTGACGGAGGCGATCCACAGGTCCTCCTTGACCTCGTCGTGGAGCCAGCGGAATCCGTCCGGCGGGAGCGGGGAGCCGGTGGTGGCCACGCACGTGACGGCCGACAGGTCGTGGTCGCGGCCGGGGTGGACGCCGGCCTTGCGGCAGGCGATGACGTACGCGGCGGAGGTGCCGAAGACGGTGGTGCCGGTGCGCTCGGCCACGCCCCACTGGGCGCCGGTGTCGGGAAAGCCGGGGCTGCCGTCGTACAGGACGATCGTGGAGCCCGCGAGCAGGCCGCCGACGAGGAAGTTCCACATCATCCAGCCGGTGGAGGTGTACCAGAAGAACCGGTCCCGCGGCCCGAGGTCGAGGTGCAGGCCGGTCTGCTTGAGGTGCTCCAGCAGGATGCCGCCCTGGGACTGGACGATGGCCTTGGGCAGGCCGGTGGTGCCGGAGGAGTAGAGCACCCACAGCGGGTGGTCGAAGGGGACCTGCTCGTACGCCGGCTCGGGGTCGCCGGAGACCAGGGACTCCCACTCCAGGGCGCCCTCCGGGGTGGGCGTGCCCAGCAGCGGGATGTGCACGACGGCGCGCAGCGAGGGCAGCTCGGCGCGCAGCTCGGCGACGACGCCGGTGCGGTCGTGCTCCTTGCCGCCGTAGCGGTAGCCGTCGACGGTGAACAGGACGACGGGCTCGACCTGCTGGAAGCGGTCCAGCACGCTGCGGGCGCCGAAGTCCGGGGCGCAGGAGGTCCACACACCGCCGACGGCGGCGGTGGCGAGCAGGGCGACGACGGCCTGGGGGACGTTGGGCAGGTAGCCGCTGACCCGGTCGCCGGGGCGGACGCCAAGGGCGCGCAGCTCGTGGGCGAGGGAGGCGACCTGGCGGCGCAGCTCGGCCCAGCTGGTGGAGCCGATCTCGTGCCGCTCGTCGAGGTGGAGCAGGGCGGGCTCACCGGCCCGGGCGGCGTCGCCGGCGGGACGCAGGGCGTGTTCGGCGTAGTTGAGCGTGGCCCCGGGGAACCACTTCGCGCCGGGCATGGCGGCGTCGGCGAGGACGGTCTCGTACGGGGAGGAGAAGCGCACGTCGAACCACTCGACGACGGACCGCCAGAAGGTCCCGGGCTCGCGCACCGACCAGGCATGCAGCGCGTGGTAGCCGGCGACGGGGTCCGCGGCGTCCGGGGCGGGCGCGCCGTGGTGCTCGGCGGCCCAGGCCTGGAAGCGCGTCACCTGGGCACCGGAGACTCGGTCCGGGCCGGGCTGCCACAGCGGCTGCTCGGTCGCCGGGTCGGCGGTGGGCTCAGGTGTGGTGCTCATGGGGCGGCTCCCGGACGGTACGCGACGCTGCGTGATGTGCGGCTGGACCCCGGCCGGGCGGAATGTCCCCGGTCGCGGCTGGGCAGGACGATGCCACGTGATCGTCTCCGGCGCCAGGGCACCCCCCACACATTCGGGGGTGGAAGCATGTGCCGGGCCGCCAGGTGGAAGGTGGCCGACCGGCGGCGGGGCGGGCGGGAACGGTGAAAGGGTGGGCCTTATGGATGCTCGGGACCTGGTGCGACAGGTACGGCAGGTCGGATCGGCGAACGGGCTGAGGGCGGTGCGCGCGGCGTGGCGCCGGCAACGCACCGACGCGCGGGACCTCCCGCGGCGGGGGCCGGAGCGGGCGCGGGTGCCGGGGTCCGCCGAGGGCGCGGATCCGCTGCCGGGCGGAGGGGTGGTCCGCTTCGCCCGGTCGACCCTGCGGGTGCGGGTCGCGGCGGGCGGCGCGGTGTTCTGCGGCTGGGACGGTGCCGAGCCGGAGCCGTCGTACGCGCTGGACGGCGGCTGCCCCGACGCCGACACCCGGGCGGTCATCGAGCCCGACAAGGACGGCTGGCGGGTGGTGTCGGAGCGCATCACGGTGCTGGTCTCCCGGCACGGGGCGGTGGAGTTCCGCACGCCGGGAGGTCTGCTGCTGCGTCGTGACCTGCCGCCGCGCTGGTGGGACCCGGTGAACGCGGCGGAGGGCACGGAACCGCGCTGGGTGCAGCGCTCGGAGACGCCGGCGGACGCGGACGTGTTCGGGCTCGGCGGGCGGGCTTCGGGGCCGCGGCTGGGCGAGGGCGCGTACCGGCTGTGGAACACCGACCCCGGCGGCGCCTTCGAGCCGGAGACCGATCCGCTGTACATCACCATGCCGCTGCAGCTGGTCGTCGCGGACGCGGGCAGCCACCTGGTCTTCCACGACAACACCTGGGACGGCCGGGTGACCCTGCGTGACGGCGAGGAGGGCGCGGGATCGGGCCACGACCGCCCCGGCGGCTGCGAGACGCGGATGGACGGCGGCCCGCTGCGCTACTGGGTGATCCCCGGCACTCCCGCGCGGATCCTGGCCTCCTGGACCGCGCTGACCGGCCGGCCCGCGCTGCCGCCGCGCTGGGCGCTGGGGTACCAGCACGCGCGGTGGGGCTTCGGCACGGCGGCGGAGGTACGGCGGGTCGCGGCGGGTTACCGCGACCGCGAACTGCCGCTGTCCGCGCTGCACCTGGACATCGACCACTACGACGGCCACCGGGTCTTCACCGTCGACCGCGAGCACTTCCCCGACCTGCCCGCGCTCGCCGAGGAGTTGCGCGGGCACGGGGTGCGCCTGGTGTCGATCGTGGACCCCGCGGTCAAGCTGGAGCCGGGCAACCCGGTCCACGACAGCGGGGCGGCGGGCGACGCCTTCGTGCGCGACGCGCAGGGGCGTCCGGTGCGCGGCGTGGTGTGGCCGGGCGACGCCGTCTTCCCCGACTTCACCGACCCGCGGGTGCGCAAGTGGTGGGGCGGGCTCTACGCGGAGCGGCTCGCCCAGGGCTTCGCCGGGGTGTGGCACGACATGAACGAACCGGTGTCCTTCGCCGCGTTCGGCGACACCACCCTCCCCCGCTCCGCCCGGCACGCCCTGGAGGGCCGCGGCGGCGACCACCGCGAGGCGCACAACGTGTACGGGCTGACCATGGCGCGCGCCGGACACGAGGGGCTGCGTGAACTGCGCCCCGGCTCCCGGCCGTTCCTGTTCTCGCGCTCCGGCTGGGCGGGCATGCAGCGGTACGGCGGCACGTGGTCGGGCGACGTGTCGACGGGGTGGCCCGGGCTGCGTTCCTCGTTGTCGCTGGTGCTGGGGCTCGGCCTGTGCGGGGTGCCGTACTCGGGTCCGGACGTGGGCGGGTTCACCGGGAGCCCGTCGCCGGAGCTGTACCTGCGCTGGTTCCAGATGGCCGCGTACTTCCCGTTCTTCCGCACGCACTCGGCGATCCACGCCGGTCACCGCGAGCCGTGGGGCTTCGGGCCGCAGGTGCTGGAGGCGGCCGGGGCGGCCATGCGCGGGCGGGAGCGGCTGATGCCGTACCTGTACACGCTGGCGCACACCGCGCGGCGTTCGGGCGCACCCTATGTGCGGCCGGTGTGGTGGGGCGATCCGGAGGACCGCAAGCTGCGTGCCTGCGGGGACGCCTTCCTGCTGGGGGACGCGCTGCTGGTGGCGCCGGTACTGGAGCAGGGGGCGACGGAACGGGCGGTGCGGCTGCCGCGGGGCCTGTGGTACGACACCGCGACCGGGGAGGCGTACCAGGGGCCCGGGCAGGTGCTGTTGCCCGCGCCGCCGGAGCGCATCCCGGTGCTGGCCAGGGCCGGTGCCGTGGTGCCGGTGGCGGAGGAGGACGGCACCGTGACGCTGGAGGTGTGGACGCCCGCGCCCGGGCGCACCGGGGGCGGCATGCTGATCACCGACGCCGGGGACGGATGGGCCGACCCGCGGGTGGAGCGCTTCGGCTCGCGGGTGGCGGACGGCGGGGTCGTCGTGGAGCGTGAGGAGCACGACGAGGTGGGGTACCGGGTGCGGGTGCGCGGCACGGCGGTGCAGTAGCCGCCGTTCGGTGGCGGCGGTTCAGTAGCGGCCGTCGAACCAGTTGCGCACCGCCTCGGTGTGCAACGGGAAGGCCAGTTCCGCGGGGGCGAGGAGGAGTTCCCGGCCGTCGGTCTCGTCGGTGACGACGGCGGGCGGGAGGTCCTCGGCGGCACGCTCGGGCAGGAGGCCGAAGACCAGCAGGTGCCCGGTGTCGCCGCTGAGGGCGTCGGCGAGCCGTACCTCGCCCGCGGCCGCCTTGATGCCGGTCTCCTCGTCGAGTTCGCGGACGACGGCCTCCTGCCACGTCTCGCCGAGGTCCACGAAGCCGCCGGGAAGGGCGAGCAGTCCGCGCCGCGGCTCGATCGCCCGGCGCACGAGGAGCAGACCGGTGCCCTCGGCGGTGCGCACGGGCACCAGGGCGACGGCGACCGGGAGCGGATTGCGGTACGTGATGCCGCCGCAGGCCGCGCAGGTGCGCGGCCAGCCCGCGCCGGGGGCGAACTCCGTACCGCAGTAGGAGCAGTGGCTGTCCTTCTGACGAGTGGTCACGCGCGGACTGTAGCGGACCGCGTCCGGGGGACCGGACGGTTCCGTACGGCTGCCCGGGCACGGGTGTCGTGTGCGGAGCCCTGTCCGTGGTGGCGGGTGAGAGGGCACACTGACGTCCGTGACACCCGAATCCCTCGGAAAAGGCGCCAATCTGCCGGTTCCCGTGCCCGCCGTGCGGGCCGTGCTCGACTGGACCGCGGGTCCCGGCGTGCCCGACGTCGACGCATCGGCGCTGCTGCTGAACGGCGACGGGCGCGTGCGCTCGGACGCCGACTTCGTGTTCTACAACCAGCCCGCGCACGCCTCCGGCGCCGTGCGGCACGCCGGTAAGCAGGCGGGTCCCGGACCGGCCTCGGACGCGCTCGACGTGGACCTGGCCCGCGTGGAGCCGGCGGTCGAGCGGATCGTGCTGTGCGCCTCCGCGGACGGCGGGACCTTCGGACAGGTCCCGGGGCTGCGGCTGCGGCTGCTCGACGCCCGCAACGGGGCCGAGATCGCGCGGTTCGACATGCTGGCGACGACCGAGACGGCCTTCCTCGGCGGCGAGCTGTACCGGCGCGGCGGGGTGTGGAAGTTCCGGGCCGTCGGGCAGGGCTACGCCTCGGGGCTGGCCGGGCTCGCCACGGACTTCGGCATCTCCGTGGACACGCCGCAGACGCCCGAGGCGCCGGTCGCACCGGCCGCCGCGCCGCCACCGCCGCAGTACCCGCGGCCCCCGCTGCCCGTGACGGTGCCCCCGCCGCCGCCCTTCCCTGCCGGGGCCGCTCCCCCGCCGCCGGCCGTCCGGCTCACCAAGGGCGAGGAGCACCTTCCTCCCGACATGCGCAAGCGGCTGAGCCTGCGCAAGGAGCAGGTGGCCGTCAGCCTGCGCAAGCACGGCGCGGTGGGCGTCGTGGCACGGGTGATCCTCGTGCTGGACGCCTCGGGCTCGATGGCCGGCCTGTACGCGCGCGGGGTCGTCGCCGACGTGGTCGAGCGCATGGCGGCGGTCGCGGCGCAACTGGACGACGACGGCGAGATGCAGGCGTGGACCTTCGCCTCGCACCCGGCGCGGCTGCCGGACCTGCGGATCGCGGAACTGCCGCTGTGGCTGCGGCTGCACGTCCGGGTGGGCGAGCTGAGCCTGTTCGGCCGGCCCAAGAAGCCCCGGCACGGACTGCAGCCGGGCCAGGTCGACATGCGGTTCGTCGGCATCCAGAACGAGGAGCAGAAGGTCATCGCCGAGGTCCGGGCGTTCGTGCGGGCGTACCCGACGGCGGCGCCGACGCTCGTGCTGTTCTTCTCCGACGGGGGTGTCTACCGCAACGCCCAGATCGAGCAGCAGTTGCGGGAGGCGGTGGAGGAGCCGGTGTTCTGGCAGTTCGTCGGCCTGGGCCGGGCCAACTACGGGGTGCTGGAGCGTTTCGACACCCTGCCGGGCCGGCGTGTGGACAACGTCGGGTTCTTCGCAGTGGACGACATCGCCACCGTGCCGGACGCGGAGCTCTACGACCGGCTCCTCTCGGAGTTCCCCTCCTGGATGACGGCCGCGCGGCAGGCCGGGATCCTGCGCTGAACCTCCCGTTTGTCGGCGGCCGTCGGGCCGTGGGACTCCAGGACGACCGGCGCGCCGAGCGCCTCCCCCACCGCCTCCGACCAGGCGGCCGGGTCGGGGCCGGGCATGTCCCAGCGTGCCGGACGCGCCGTCAGCAGCCGCTCGGTGAGGGCGGCCTGACGGCCGAGGTCCCCGGCCGGGGCGGTGGGCAGCCGCGTCTGCCCGGTGTCGTACGCGCGGACCAGCCGCAGCTGCGGGCAGCGGCGGGGCGCGTCGAGGTGGGTGACGGCGAGGGCGTCCACACCGCCGCAGACCTCGACGGCGTAGCGGTGGGCGACGGCGTCGAAGTGGCCGGTGCGGAAGGCGCCCTGCCAGGGGCCGTGGCCGTTGTGCGGTTCGGGCAGCAGCGGGGCGAGTTCGGGGTCCTCGGTGACGTGCGGTCCGGGGCCGTGGCGGGTGGTGTACGTCCGTACGACGCCGAGCCGGCGGGCCTCCTGACCGGCTTCCGCCAGCAGGGCCTCGGCGCCCGCGAACGTGGTCGTGGACCAGGTGGTGTAGGGGTGGAAACCGTGCCACTCGTCCAGGAGCACGCCCTGGGCACCCTCGAGGACGACCGCGCCCTCGCGCAGGACGCGGGCGAGGTGGCCGTCGCCGGTGAGGGTGACGGCGCGGGCGAAGGCGGTGAAGGCGTCGGCGCAGTCCTCGGGCGGCGGGGCGGGCAGCCGGCGGCCGAACTCGTCGGCCAGGCGGTCGCGCAGCAGGCGCAGCTTGCGCAGCAGACGGGGGCGTGAGGCGCAGTCCCCCGCGGTGGGGGCGTCCTGCGGGTGGGCGAGGGCGTAGGCGGCGGTCTCGCCGATGCCCATGCCGCACGAACCGTGACGGGCCGCGCCGCGGGCCTGCTCCCGCAGCCGGTTGGCGGCGGCGTGGTACGGGGTGGTGAGGCGGGCCGCGCGGTCGACGCTGAGCAGGGCGTACGGCGCGGGGACGCCGAGGGCGGCGAGGTGGTCGGCCTCGGCGGCCAGCGCGAGGGGGTCCACCAGCATGAAGCGGGACAGGTGGGTGGGAACGCCCTGGAGGGTGCCGGAGCCGAATTGCGCGAAGGTGTGGTGGCGTCCGTCGGTGGTGACGACGTTGTGCGCCGCTTGGGCTCCGCCGTTGAAGCGGACGACCGCGCGGACCGGCCCGCTCGCGCAGAGCCGGTCCACGACGGTGCCCTTGCCGGCGTCGCCGTAGCCGAGGTCGACGACGATGGTGTGCACGGGGTCCTCCAGGGTCCTCCGGGAGGGGCCTACAGGCGGGTGGTGCCGGTGGCAGTGCCATCGCCGTCGCCAGTGACGTCGATCAGGGGCGTGTCCGTCACCGCGACGGCCGCGCGGTCGCGGTCGAGGGCGGCGAGGGCCTTGCCGACGGAGCCGGTGGCGGCGGAGCCCAGGTCGGCGAGGTCTTCGAGGCCCTCGGCGAGGTCGATGGCCTCCTCGCCGAGCCCGATGGTGAGGGCGATGGTCTCGCAGACGGCGTCGAGGTCGTCGAGCTCGATGACGTTCTGGCCGAGGAGCCCCCGCCAGGTGCCGAGGACCTCGGTGTTGCCGACGTAGGAGGAGCCCGCCGGGAGGATGTAGTAGACGTCGAACTTCCGCCGCAGCTCGGCGACGATCCGCGTGACCGGGATGTCCTCGGCGAGCTCGTCGCCGAGGACGTCGCGCACCTCGCGGGCCTTGACCTTGCCGTAGGGCAGCTCGTCGCCGATCAGGAAGAGGTAGCCGCGGCGGCCGCGCTTGTCGTGGCAGTCGATCGAGGTGTGCCGGGCCATCGCGTACATGGCGAGCTCGTAGGACTCGGTCATCTGGCCGCCGCCCCCGCCCTCCAGCAGGATGTTGCCGAGGTCGTCGTCCATGCGGTTGTCCGACTCGAACTGCCCCAGCTGGAGCGGGACCCGGTCGCAGGTGGCGTCGCCTACCGCGCCGAAGAGGATCTGCGGGTGCTCGGTGTAGCCCTTGCGCAGGAGCAGGCCGAAGAGCTCGGGGAGCTTGGTCTGCAGGACCTGCGGGACGGTGCGCATGGATCCGGTGACGTCGAACAGCACGGCGATGGCGAGCGAGGTGGGGTGCTCGTCGGAGTCGCGGCTCTCGCGGACGCCGATGTCCTTCGGGTCGAGCGAGGGGTGCGCGGTCCAGGAACTGCGCGGTGCGGACGAGGTGACGCGGTCGCTGTAGGCGAAGGCGCCGGCGCCGCTGGCGGCGCGGTAGCGCGCGGCGGCGTCGTAGACGTTGGTGGACCAGCTTCCGCTGCCCATGGTGGTTCCCCCTTGGTGTGTCAGGTGTGTCAGGTGTGTCAGGCGTCCCGGGTCCCGCCGCCCGGCATGGTGAACGGGCGGAAGGTGCGCGGGCCGTAGAGACCCTCCAGGACGTCGTCGAGCTCCGCGAGCAGCCGCCACGCGTCGTGCGGGCGGCGGGCCTGCGCAGGGAGCGTGCAGCCGCGCAGGAAGGCGCGCAGCGGTCGCGGCGCGCGGTCTCCCATCAGCTGCTCGACGCAGCGCGAGGCGAGGTGGATGTCGGTGGCCTCGGTGGCGGGGCGCCGGCTGGGGACCTCGGGCGGGTAGAGGGCGCGGTGGCGCTCGACGAGGGCGGGGACGGTCGCGCCGCGTTCGGTGGAGTAGCACCAGTCGACCAGCACGAGGCCGTGCTGTGCGGGGTGGATGAGGACGTGCTCGGGCAGGACAGCGCCGTGGACGACACCGGCCCGGTGCGCCCAGCCGAGGGCGACCAGCAGCCGGCGCCACATCCAGGCGGCGTCGCGAGGGTGGAGGCCGCCTGGGTGGAGGGCGCGGACCTCGGCGAGGGTGTGGAAGCCGTGCAGCCGCTGGAGCGCGTTGACGCGGCGTTCGGTGCCGTCGGGGCCGCGATGGCGGAAGGACTCGGCCAGGCGGGGTGCGTAGGCGCGGTGCCGGGCGTCGGCGACGCCGTGCAGCCGGGTGAGGGCGCCGGCCTCCCGCTCCATCAGGTCGTTGTCGGCGGGCCGCCGGGGGATCTTCAAGGCGGTGCCGGGCCCGGCGGCCCGCAGCACCGCGAGGTCGCCCTCGGCCAGGACGGGCCCCAGCGGGTACACGCCGCGGGCGGTGGTGAGGGCCGGGCCGTCGCCGGTGTGCCGCCGCCACACGGCGGTGAGGCGGACGAAGGCGGCCTCGGCCTCGTCAGCGCGGCCGGGCGGGGCCGTGTCGGGGTGGAGCAGCCGGGCGAGCCGGCGGTGGTGCCGGGCGGCCTCACCGGCGTCGGCCGGGAAGGGCCGGCCGAGGGCGGCCAGGGCGTCGTCGAAGGTGCGGACGCGATGTGCGGACGCGGAACGCGTCGTGGCGGTCATCGGACACTGTCCTCACGGTCAGGGCGGAGCAGTGCGGGGTGCAGGAGGCGGGCGTCGCCGGCGCGGTAGAGGCGGGCCCGGGGGCCGCCCTTGGAGCCGCCGCGGCCGGCGGTGGTGCCGGTGGACTCGACGAAGCCGGGCACCGACAGGACCTTGCGGTGGAAGTTCCCTGCATGCAGGGTGCGGCCCCAGACCGCCTCGTAGACCGAGCGGAGCTCGGTGACGGTGAACTCCTCGCCGAGGAAGGCGGTGGCCAGCGGGGTGTACTCGATCTTGGCGCGGGCCCGGTCGAGGCCTTCGGCGAGGATCGTGCCGTGGTCGAAGGCGAGGTCGGCGGCGAGGCCTTGTACCTGGCCGGACCGGCGGCCGGAACCACCCCCGTGGATCCCGGCCGGCCGGTCCTGCTCCTTGGGACGCGCGGTGGCGGCGTCCGGTTTCACCTGCGGTGCGAGTGCCTCGACCGGGACCCACTCGGCCGCCGCCGCGTCGCTGCCGGCCCGTGCCTCGGGGAGGTCCGGGGCGAAGGCGAGGTAGGCGACGGAGACGACGTGCATGCGCGGGTCGCGGTCGGGGCGGCCGTAGGAGCCGAGCTGTTCGAGGTGGACGCGGCCGAGGCCGCGTGCCGCGTCGAGCCCGGTCTCCTCGGCCAGTTCACGGGCCGCGGCCTCGTCCAGGGACTCGCGTCCGGCCTGGACGAATCCCCCGGGCAGCGCCCAGGCACCTTCGTACGGCGGGCCGCCGCGGCGCACCAGCAGCACGTGCAGGGCCCCTTGACGCAGCGTCAGGGCGACGACGTCGACGGTCACGGCGATGGGCTCGAAGGCTCGCGGGTCATAGGAGGCGAGGAACGCGTCCTCACCCTGCCGGTCCGCCATCGTGCGCCACCTCTCGCCGGTTGTTCTCACTTCGAGTATTTCTCGCTTCGAGAAGAACTTAGCACCGGGCACCGACACCGTCCACCCCGTTCCGCCGTGCGGCCCGCCCGTGGCACACTTCTGACGAACCGTCAGTTCAGCAGGGGAGGATCCGGACGTGGCACGGTCGCGGAAACCCGTGGTGACGGGCTGGTTCACACACGACACGACGGACGAGGACGGCTTCCGGCTGCTCGGCACCCGGTGCCGCGGCTGCGGCGCGGTGTTCTTCCCCCGTGAGGACCACGCCTGCCGCAACCCGGCCTGCGACGGCGCCGAAGGGGACCTGGAGGAGGTACCGCTGTCGCGGCGGGGCCGGGTCTGGTCGTACACCGACGCCCGCTACCGACCGCCCGCCCCGTACCCCTGCGACCCCTCACGCCCCTGGGAACCCCGCGTCCTGGTGGCGGTGGAACTGACGGCGGAACGGATGATCGTGCTCGGACAGGCCGCGCCCGGGACGGGCGTGGCCGATCTGGCCGTCGGCATGGAGGTCGAGCTGGTGCCCGGCGTGCTGTACGAGGACGCGGAGCACACCTGGACCACCTGGCACTGGCGCCCCGTGGGAGGCGGGCGATGAGCCATGACGTGGCCGTGCTCGGCGTCGGCATGCACCCCTGGGGCAAGTGGGGCCGCCCCTTCACCCGGTACGGGGTCGCGGCGGCGCGCGCCGCGCTCGCCGACGCCGGGCTGGACTGGCGGGACGTCGGACTGGTCGTCGGCGCGGACACGGTGCGCGGCGGCTACCCCGGCTACGTGGCCGGGGCGGCCTTCGCCCAGGCGCTGGGCTGGCAGGGCGCCCGCGTGGCCAGCGTCTACGCCGCCTGCGCCTCCGGGGCCCAGGCCCTCGACACCGCCCGGGCCCACATCCTCGCCGGCCTGGTGGACACCGCCCTGGTCGTCGGCGCGGACGCGGCCCCCAAGGGCTTCTTCGCGCCCGCCGGGGGCGACCGGCCCGACGACCCGGACTGGCTGCGCTTCCGCGTGCTCGGGGCCACCAACCCCACCTACTTCGGGCTGTACGCGCGCCGCCGCATGGCCCTGCACGGCGACACTCCCGAGGACTTCGCCCGGGTCAAGGTGAAGAACGCGGCCGCCGGCGCCGCCAACCCGCTCGCCCGCTACCGGACGCCGGTCACGGCCGCCGAGGTGGCGGTCTCCCCCGTCGTGGCCGACCCGCTGCGGCTGCTCGACATCTGCGCCACCTCCGACGGGGGCGCCGCCGTCGTCCTGTCCAGCCTGGACTTCGCCCGGCGCCGCGCGACGGCGGATCCGGTGCGGATCCGCGCGGTCTCCACCGTCACCCCGGTCTATCCGCGCACGGTGCCCGACCTCCCCGACATCGCCACCGACTCCTCCCTCGCCGTCGCGCCCCGGGAGCCGGCCACCGGTTTCCGGGCGTCCGTCGCCCGCGCCGCGTACGAGGAGGCCGGCATCGGTCCCGAGGACCTGGACCTGGCGGAGGTGTACGACCTGTCGACGGCGCTGGAGCTGGACTGGTACGAGGACCTCGGCCTGTGCCCGCCGGGCGGGGCGGTGAAGCTGCTGCGCGACGGGGCCACGTCGCTCGGGGGGCGGATTCCGGTCAATCCCAGCGGCGGCCTGGCCTCCTTCGGGGAGGCCGTGCCCGCCCAGGCGCTCGCGCAGGTGTGCGAGCTGACCTGGCAGTTGCGCGACCGGTCCGGGCCCCGGCAGGTCACCGGGGCCCGCGTGGGGGTGACGGCGAACCAAGGCCTGTTCGGGCACGGCTCGTCGGTGGTCGTAATCAGGTGATCTGTCCGATACCTTGACGCTCCATCACCCCGCGACAACACTTCCGGGTGGCGCGGAGGCCGGGCGGGAGGCGGGACCCTCCGTACCCGGGTCTCCGTGCGCCATTCTCTGGCGGCGCATGCCCGACACGTGCGCCTGCACGAAGGAGCCGTCATGTATTCCAACGGAGACGTCTTTGTCGGCGAGATCATCGGAACGGCGATCCTGATCCTGTTCGGCGCCGGCGTGGTGGCCGGGGTGCTCCTCCACCACTCGAAGGCCCGGGCATCCGGGTGGATCGTCATCTCGTTCGGCTGGGGCCTCGCGGTCCTGGCCGGCGCGTACACCGCAGGCCCGCTGTCCGGCGGGCAGCTGAACCCCGCCGTGACCTTCGGCGTCGCCATCAGCTCGGGCAAGTGGAGCCAGGTGCCGGTCTACCTCGCCGGGCAGCTCGTCGGCGCGATGCTGGGCGCCGTCCTGTGCTGGCTGGTGTACTACGGCCAGTTCGCGGCGAACCGTGCCGAGGAGACCCGTCAGCCCACGCTCGCCGTCTTCTCCACCGTCCCCGAGATCCGCGTCTGGTGGCAGAACCTGATGACGGAGGCGATCGCCACCATGGGTCTCGTCCTGCCGATCCTGGCCTTCGGCCTCAGCAAGGGACTCGGCGAGACCGGTACCGGCACCCTGATCGTGGCGCTGCTCGTGACCGGCATCGGGCTCTCCCTGGGCGGTCCCACCGGCTACGCCATCAACCCGGCCCGCGACCTCGGGCCGCGCATCGTCCACTCCGTCCTGCCGATCCCGTTCAAGGGCACCTCCGACTGGGCGTACGCCTGGATCCCGGTGGCCGGCCCGCTGATCGGCGGTGCACTGTCCGGTCTCATCTACAACGTCGCGTTCAAGTGAGGCGGTCATGACCGAAACCTCCGACCAGGCGATCCGATACGTGGCCGCCATCGACCAGGGAACGACCTCCAGCCGCTGCATCGTCTTCGACTCCGGCGGGTCGATCGTGGCGCTCGACCAGCGCGAGCACCGCCAGATCTTCCCCAAGCCGGGCTGGGTGGAGCACGACGCCACCGAGATCTGGTCCAAGGTCCAGGCCGTGGTGGCCGGTGCGCTCGCCAAGGCCCGGCTGCGCGCGGACCAGCTCAGCGCGCTCGGCATCACCAACCAGCGCGAGACCACCGTGCTGTGGGACCGCACCACCGGCCGCCCGGTGCACAACGCGATCGTGTGGCAGGACACCCGCACCGCCGCGCTGTGCGACCGGCTCGGCGGCCAGGACGGCCAGGACCGCTTCCGCGAGTCCACCGGACTGCCGCTCGCCAGCTACTTCTCCGGTCCCAAGGCGGCCTGGCTGCTGGACAACGTGCCGGGGCTGCGCCGCCGCGCGGAGAACGGCGAGATCGCTTTCGGCACCATCGACTCCTGGCTGATCTGGAACCTGACGGGCGGCACGGAGGGCGGCGTCCACGTCACGGACGTCACCAACGCGAGCCGCACGATGCTGATGAACCTGGAGTCGATGGAGTGGGACCCGGCGATCCTCGCCGCGATGAACGTCCCCGAGGCCGTCCTCCCGGAGATCCGCTCCTCCTCCGAGGTGTACGGCACGGCGGTCGGCCAGCTGGGCGGCGTACCCGTGGCCTCGGCCCTCGGCGACCAGCAGGCCGCGATCTTCGGCCAGGCCTGCTACGGGACGGGCGACGCCAAGAACACCTACGGGACGGGCAGCTTCCTGCTGCTCAACACCGGGAACCGGCCCGTGCCGTCGAAGAACGGACTGCTCACCACGATGGGCTACCGGCTGGGCGGGGAGGCGCCGGTCTACTGCCTGGAGGGGTCGATCGCCATCACCGGCGCCCTGGTGCAGTGGTTCCGCGACAGCCTCGGCATCATCACCGCGGCGGACGAGATCGAGGCGCTCGCGGCGAGCGTGCCGGACAACGGGGGCGCGTACATCGTCCCCGCCTTCTCCGGGCTCTTCGCCCCGTACTGGCGCTCCGACGCGCGCGGCGTGGTCACCGGCCTGACCCGGTACGTCACCAAGGCGCACCTGGCGCGTGCGGTGCTGGAGGCGACCAGCTGGCAGACCCGCGAGGTCGTCGACGCGATGTACCAGGACTCCGGCGTGCACATCACCGGGCTCAAGGTCGACGGCGGCATGACGTCCAACAACCTGCTGATGCAGCACCAGGCGGACGTGCTGGGCGTCCCGGTGGTGCGGCCGCGGATCTCGGAGACCACGGCGCTGGGCGCGGCCTACGCCGCGGGGCTCGCCACCGGCGTGTGGGACGGGCTGGACACGCTCAAGGCGCACTGGCAGAAGGACGCCGAGTGGCAGCCGCGGATGGACGAGAAGACCCGTGAGAAGGAGTACCGCCGCTGGAAGAAGGCGGTCGAGCGGAGCTTCGGCTGGCAGGACGAGGACGAGGACGACGGCCCCGTACCGGCGGCCGGGGGCTGACCGGCCCGCCCGCCCGCAGCCGCGGCGCGCGGCTCAGTTGGCGGCGGCCGCCCGGCGGTCGCCGGCCACCTGGGCCGCGTGCTCGACCACGGTGATGAGCACCTTCTTCGCCGAGGCGCGGTCCCGCGCGTCGCACGTCACCAGCGGCACCTCGGGGTCGAGGTCGAGTGCGTCGCGCACCGTCTCGGCAGGATGCCGCTCGGCCCCGTCGAAGACGTTGACGGCCACGGCGAAGGGGATGCCACGGCGCTCGAAGTAGTCGATCGCGGAGAAGCAGTCCTCCAGGCGCCGGGTGTCCGCGAGGACGACCGCCCCCAGGGCGCCCTGCGCCAGCTCGTCCCACAGGAACCAGAAGCGGTCCTGGCCCGGCGTGCCGAACAGGTAGAGCACGAGGTCGTCGCGGAGGGTGATCCGGCCGAAGTCCATGGCCACGGTGGTGGTGCGCTTGGCCTCGACGCCCGCGGTGTCGTCGACGGGCCGGCCCACCTCGCTGAGCGTCTCCTCGGTGCGCAGCGGGCGGATCTCGCTGACCGCGCCGACGAGCGTGGTCTTGCCCACGCCGAAGCCGCCCGCCACCAGGATCTTCAGCGTGACGGGCTCGACGGGGGAGGGACGGCGTTCAGAGCGTCCGAAAGCCATGGCTCACTCCTCCGGTCGTGCCGTTTACACAGGTCAGCGGCATCCTGGGTCCTAGGGACTGCGTCGGGCGATCAGCTGTGGCAGTGGAACATTACTACGATCCGACCGGACAACTACCAGCGGTCCGCAGGCCGTTGCCCGCCCGCGGGCCCACCCGGCGGCCGCGGGACCCCGCGTGGCGGACCCTCAGGCCGTGCACCGGGGGCGTCGCGGGCCGGGTGAGGTCCCCGCCGCGGCGCCCCCGGGCGGGTTCACAGCGCGCGCAGGCGGTCGATCACGTCGCGCAGCAGCCCCGCGTCGGGCAGCTCCGCCGGTGGGACGGGCCGGCTGACGTGGACCAGCCCGGACTCCAGGACGTCGCCGATGAGCACCCGGACGACGCCCACGGGCAGGTCGAGGTCGGCCGCCAGCTCGGCGACCGACATCGGCTGCTCCCGGCACAGTTCGACGATGTCGAGGTGCTCGGGCGACAGGGTGCGGTCGACGTCGGCGTCGTCGTCCGCGCTGCGCGACTCGGCGACCACCAGGGCGATCAGGTCGAGCCGGGCTTCCGCGGCGTGGCTGGTACGGCCGCGTGTCATGGCGTACGGCCGCACCACGGGCCCGGCGTCGTCGTCGTACCAGCGGTCCGCTTCGGAAGTCATGACGTCCTCGTCACACCGCCCGCGCCGCGTCGTCGTCGTCGGTCCGCGGGGCGGTCGCGAGGTGCACGCCGACCCGCTTCACCAGCAGCGCCATCTCGTAGGCGACCTGTCCGACGTCGGAGTCGGCGTCGGCGAGCACGGCCAGGCAGCTGCCGTCACCCGCGGCGGTGACGAACAGGAAGGCCTCGTCCAGCTCCACGAGGGTCTGCCGGACCTTGCCGGCCTCGAAGTGCCGGCCGACGCCCTTGGCGAGGCTGTGGAAGCCGGAGGCGACGGCGGCGAGGTGCTCGGCGTCCTCACGGGTCAGGCCCTCGGACGCGCCGGTGGCCAGGCCGTCGCTGGAGAGCACCAGCGCCTTGCGGATGCTGGCCACGCGGCCGACGAGTTCGTCGAGAAGCCAGCTGAGCTCGCGGGTCGGGCTCGATGGTGCGGTCATGGACCGTTCCCCTCCGTGGTGGATCTGGTTGCGCTGTCGCCCCCTCGCTCCGCCGGGGTGGTTCCCGGGCGGTCGGTGGGGCGGACGTCGTCGGTGCCGTCGGTGCCGAGGTCGTCGGCGGTGTCCGCGCGGCCACGCAGCCATCCTCGCTGCAGTGAGGCCATGCGGTCGCGCACCTCCTCGGGCGAGCGCTCGTGCCCGCCGTCGTCGTCCGCGCCGCCGGTGGCGGCGCTACGGGTCTGGGTGGTGGAGTCGCTGCGCAGCTGCGGGGCGAGGCTGGCCTGGCGGACCCGGCGGGGCAGTCCCGCGCCGGCGGGCTCCTCCTGCGGTGCGGGGTCGGCGGGCCGCGGCGCCTCGCCGACCGGCCGGCCGTTCTCGGCGACCAGGACCGGGGTCCGGCGGCGACGCGGCAGGACCGTGGGCGCGTCCGCCGGCACCGCGTCGGGTGCGGCCGTCAGCGCCGGTGTCCCCACGGTCTCCGGCACGTGCGGCCGGTGCTCGCGCGGCTCGTCGTCCGGCTCCGGGACCAGGCCCCACTGACGGAAGCTGTGCTCGGTGGCGGCCGACATCGGTGCGACCCGGGGCTCGTCCGGTTCGGCCGGCGCCCGGGCCTCCACGACGGCCGCAACGGCGGTCTCGTCGCGGGGCCCGTCGAGGGTCTCGTCCAGGGGCTTGTCCGGCTGGTCCTCGCCGGACTCGGTGAGGAGCGACGCCGGGACGAACACCACGGCCGTGGTGCCGCCGTACGGGGACTGGCGCAGCGAGACGCGGACGCCCTGGCGCTGGGCCAGCCGGCTGACGACGAACAGCCCGAGCCGGTCGGTGTCGGAGAGCTCGAACTCGGGGGTCTCGGCGAGGCGGAGGTTCGCCTCCAGCATGGCGTCGGGGGTGAGCCCGAGGCCGCGGTCGTCGATCTCCAGGACGAAGCCGTTGGCGACGGACTCGCCGTGTACCTGGACGCTGGTGTGCGGCGGCGAGAACACGGTGGCGTTCTCGATGAGCTCGGCGATGAGGTGGGTGAGGTCGGCGACGCCGTGGCCGGTGACGGCGAGCCGCGGCAGCCGGCGCACGTCGACCCTCTCGTAGTCCTCGACCTCGGCGACGGCCGCCCGCACCACGTCCATCAGCTGCACCGGCTTGCGCCACTGCCGGGACGGCACCGCGCCGGAGAGGATCACCAGGCCCTCGGCGTGGCGGCGCATGCGGGTGGTCATGTGGTCGAGGCGGAAGAGGTCGGCGAGTTCCTGCGGGTCCTCGGTGCGCCGCTCCATGGCGTCCAGCAGGGTGAGCTGGCGGTGCAGCAGCACCTGGCTGCGACGGGCGAGGTTGACGAAGACCTCGGAGACGCCGCGACGCATCTCGGACTGGCGCACGGCGGCTTCGACAGCCGCCCGTTGCAGGGTGTTGACGGCCTTGCCGACCTGGCCGACCTCGTCGTCGGGGTAGTCCAGCCGCGGCGCCTCGGTCTCGACGTCGACCTCCTCGCCCGCGGCGAGACGGCGCATGACGCGCGGCAGCCGGGCGCCGGAGACCTCCTGGGCCTCCTTCCGGAGCCGGGACAGGTCGCGGATCAGGCTGCGGCCGACGCGTATGGAGACGAAGACGGAGGCGACGACCGCGATCAGGCCGAGGCCACCGGCGACCGCGGCGATGGCGACCAGCCGCATGCCGATCGGTTCGGCACGCTTCTTGTGCAGGTCGCCCGCCTCGACGCCCAGGCGGTCCAGGTCGGTCAGCGCGGTGGTGGCCGTGGTCTGCCAGGACGCGCGGTCGGCGGCCTGGGGCGCGCCGGACGCGCCCGCGGAGATGACCGCGTCCTCGGCGGCACGCAGGGCGCGGCCGGAGGGCCCCGCCCAGTAGGCGTCGTAAAGGGCGCGCTCGTCGGCGGTCAGCAGGTGGAGGTTGTCGGCGTAGTAGGCGCGCTGCTCGGCGACGGCGAAGGTGAAGGAGCGCATCTCGGCGGCGCTCATGCGGCCCGCCGCGATGGCCGCCACCATGAGGGCGTCCTCCTGGCTGATCGCCTCGCGGGCCCGGGTGACCTGGATGAGGGCGCGGCCCTGCTTGTCGATGGCGACGTTGTTGAGCGGGTTCAGCGAGTCCAGGAACGCATAGGCCGGGTCGAAGAGGCCGCTGTACGCGGCGAAGGCGTCGTTGCGGCCGATGGTGCCCTTGCCGACCTTGTCGCGCAGCGTCTCCAGGCCGCCGAACTCGCGGACGACCAGGTCGAGCCGGCGCAGCGCGTCGGGGGCCAGCCGCTCCCGGTTGGCGCCGGAGGCCGCGTTGCCGCGCAGCCGGGCGATCACCTTGTCCGTCTCGCGCTCGCGGGCGAGCAGGGTGCCGCGGGCGTCGGAACGTCGAGGATCGGCCAAGTAGAGCATGGCGGAACGGCGTTCCTGCTGGAGCGCCTGGATGCTGTCCTCGACCGGGTAACCGAGTGCGTTGACGGTCTGCTCGACGCCGAAGAGGCCCCAGACCTGACGTCCCGTCAGAGTTGCGGCGAAGGCCCAGATGGCCGTGAGGGACACCAGCGGAATGAGCAGCAGTGCCACGATCTTCCGCCGGATCGTCGTACCGCGAAAGCGCATGGCCTCCCCAACGTCAAACCCGGTCAAGGGCTGTCGTGTTCCGACTGCAAACGGCGCGAGCCTACTACTGCCGGATGAGCAATCCGAAAGCCCTGCTTCCGCTCTTGCCCCGGGACGACCCGATTCGTACGGATGAACGGCCGGCACGGCTGGCCGAAATGCACCGCACAGGGAACCCGCGGTGCCATTCCGTCGTATGACAGGAGGGGAGGGGTGCTCCGGAATGCGGAGGGCATTCATCGGCGGAAACCGGGCAGCCACTCTGGAGTCGGACATCGGGGATCCGGCACCGCATCACCGGTATCCCGCAGGGGAGCAGATTTCATGGACGACCTCGTCGAGGACGCACTGGATCGCGACATTCCGCCGCGGAAGACCCGGCGGCCGTTGTGGGTCGATGAGCCCGTCGGGCGGCCACGCATGCCCGACCCGGTGCGCCGGGCGGCCGTGCGGGCCGTGCTCGTCGTCGCACTGACCCTGATCGCCGCGGTGATCGCCATGCTGGGGGCGGCCGGTGAGTCCTGGCTAGCGGCGCCGGCGATGCTCACCGCCATAGCCTTCACCGTCGTCGCCACCTGGGCGGTGCTGGACGTGTGGATCACCCGCCAGGTCTGGAACCAGCGCAACGGCGTGGTGTCCAGCCCGAGCAGCGCGGCCCGCAGGCTGCGCCGCGAGCGCCGACGGGAACGGCGCCGGGCCCGGGCCGGGGCCCGCGCCGCCGCACGGCGCCGGCAACTGCCCGGTACCGGCGCGCGTACCGCCTGAGGGAGGCGCACCCTCCCGTGGGCCCGGACGGCCTTCGGGACGGGCCGCCCGGAGGTCAGCCGCCCTGCGGGGCCGGCTGGTCCGCCGGGCGGCGGAACATCCGCGTCGCCGTGATCTCGCCGTGCACCGGCTCGGACTCCGGGTCCGTCGCGGGCAGTCCGGGCCGCAGGTGCTCCTCGACGCTGATGTACTTCAGGCCCGCGCGCAGGTCCGCGTCATTGCGCAGCCGTACGACCAGCGGGAACTCGGCGAGCGCCGTGGTGTCGAACAGACCCGTGGTGTAGATCAGCTGGACGCCCAGCGCGTCGGCGACCGCGCGCTGCAGCTCCAGCAGATAGGTGGCGTTGGCGCGGCCGATCGGGTTGTCGAGGAAGAGCGTGCCCGCGTGCCGGTGCCGGTCCCTGCCGCGGTCGTTGCTGCGCAGCGCGGCCATCGTGCAGTACAGGGCGATGGCCGCGGTGAGCAGCTGGCCGCCGGAGAAGACGTCTCCCATCTGCCCGACGGGGACGCGCTCGGCGCGCAGCACGGCGTCCGGCTTGAGGATCTCGACGGCCACCCCCCTGGGTTCGAGGGCGGCCGCGACCCCGCGCAGCAGCAGCGACATGCCGTCCCGGCGCAGGTCGGAGTTCTTGCGGACGGCCGCCCGGGTCGCCTCGTCGATCACGGCGCCGAGCCGCTCGTCGAGCGCCGCGTGGTCCGGGTCGTCGAAGCGGATCCGCAGGAACTCCTGCCCCGACCACTCCCCCAGCCCCTCCGGCAGGCGGGACAGCCGCTGCGCCGACCGCAAGGTGGTCAGCGAGGACTCCACCATGCCGCGCAGCCGGTCCACGATGCTGTCGCGGTTGCGCTCCAGCTGTTCCAGCTCGTCGGTCAGGACGCGCAGCCGCGGCTCGAAGGCGGCGTGCCAGGCCGCCGCGTGCTCGGGGAGTGCGGACGCGGGCAGTTCGCGGATCTGCTGGCGGGCCGGGGTGCGCACCTGCTCGTAGCGGGCGGCGTTGGCGTGCCGTACGAGGACGTCGCAGGCCTCGCGCAACTGCGACTCGGCCGCCGACAGGTCGGCGGCACAGCCGCGCAGGCCGCGGCGGGTCTCGGCGACGGCGGTCCTGGCCTCCTCCAGGGAGCCGGAGTACGGCTCCGGCTCCTCCTCGCCGTCCTCGGACTGCCGGTCGCCGTCGCGGAGCAGGTCCCGCAGCAGTGCGGCGAGTTCGTCGAAGCCGCTCGCGGCGTCCTCGGCGGCGCGGTGCGCGCGCACCAGGTCGCCGTGGCCGTCCCGGGCGTGGGCCAGCGCATCGGTGCGGGTGGCCAGTTCGCCGTTGGCACCGCGCAGCAGCTCCTGGGCGTGCTCGGCGTCGCGGGGCAGCAGTTCCCCGGGGAGCTCGGTGTGCGTCCCGCCGTCCGCCGGGGCGTGCCGCTCGGCCTCGCCGCGCAGCCGGCCGAGCTGCTCGCTCGCGGCGGCGGCGCGGGAGTCCAGGGTGGCCACCAGCTGTTCCGCGCGGGCGGCCGCGGCCTGCCGCGACGGGCCGTCGGCGCCGTCCGGGCCCTCCAGCAGCTGCGCGGCGCGGGTGCGCACCTTGTTGGTGAGGCGCTCCAGTTCGGCGAGCGCGGACTGCTCGGTGCTCTCGGCGCGGGCCTGTTCGGCCCGCAGGTCGGCGCCGACGCCCACCTTCTCGTACACCTGGGAGGCCGCGCGGTAGGCCTCGCGCAGGGCGGGCAGCGAGCCGGCCGGCTGCCCGGCGCCGTCCTCGTCCTCCAGGGCCTCGTCGGGGGCGCCGGTGATCTCCGAGCGCTCGGCGCGGAGCACGCGCGCGGTACGCCGCGCGTCGTCCGCGGCGCGCTGGGCGGCACGGCGGTCCTCGTCGGCGGCGCGCGCCAGGGTCAGGCAGGCCTCGGCGCGCGTCTCGGCCTCGACGGCGTCCTCGGCCAGCTCGCGCGTCCTGCGCTGCCAGTTGGCCCGCTCCCGCAGCCGGAAGGCGAGACCGGCGAGCGCGTCGGCGGCCCGCCGGGCCTGCTGCGCCACCTCCTGGCGCTCGTCGCGCAGGGCGGTCGCCTCGGCGGCGGCCTCGTCGGCCTCCACCCGCACGGAGCGTGCCTCGGCGAGCTCCTCGCGGGCGGCCCCCGCGGTCTCCCGGGCGGTCTCCACGGCTGCGGCGAGTTCGGCAAGCCGGCCGCTCGGGCAGCCCGCACGCCACGAGGAGAGGCGGGCGGCCATCGTGCGGTCCTCGGCCAGGCGGGCGGCGAGGCCGCGGATGTCCTCCTCGCGGGCGGTCGCGCGGCCGCGCAACGCCTGGCGCTCGCCGTCGGCGGCCAGTTCGTCGTGCATGGCCGGGTTGGGCGGGACGAGGAAGAGCTCGGGCTCGGTGCCCGCCGGGGGCGGCGGGGCGAGCAGCGCCGCCGCTGTGCCGACCGTGACGGTCGACCGCGGCAGCAGGGCCGCCTGCGCCAGCACCTCGCGGGCCCGCAGGTAGCTCTGGGGGTCGGTGACGATCACGCCGTCCACCAGTTCCGGGCGCGCGGCGAGCACGGCGGCGTGGTCGGCCGGGTCGACGGCCTGGGCCAGGTACCGCCAGCCGGGGAGCGCGGGGATGCCGTGCTCGCCCAGGTACTCGACGGTGGCGAGGACGTCGGGGCCCGGCGGCAGCAGCCCGCCGTCGCCGAGCGCGGCCAGGATGCGGGCGTCGTCGGCGGCGGCGGTGCGCAGGTCGAACAACTGCCGCTCGGCGGAGGCCACCGCGCCGTCCAGCATCTCCTGCAGCGGCTCCGCGAAGGTGTCGAGTTCGGCCGCGGTCAGCGGGCCCTGCTCGGCGGGACGCCGTCCGGCCCCGGGCGCAGTGCGCCGGGCCGCGGAGGTCTGCGCGGGGATGGCGGCGGGGCCGCGGTCCGCGGCGGTGTCCCCCGCGGTGCCGGCCGCCGGGACGGTGCCGGGGGCCCCCGCGGGCGGCAGGCTGAGCAGTTCGGCCAGGCGCGGCTCGGCCGCGAGGGCGTCCGCGACGCGTGACTCGGCGGAGTGGGCGGCCTCGGCCGCGGCGAGGGCGTCCGCCGCGCGGGCGGCGGACAGTTCGGCGCGCGCGTCGGCGGCGGCGGCCTCGCGGGCCCGGTCGCCGGCCCGGCGGGCGGCGTCACGCGCGGCCTCCGCGGCGGTCGCGGCGGCCTTCTCCGCGTCCGAGGCCTCCAGGGCGGCGCGGGCCGGGTCGGCGTCGGGGGCGGAGTCGTCCAGCCAGCCCGTCCGGACCGCCTCGGCGGTCTCCTGCTCGACCTCCGCCAGCCGCTGCACCAGGTGCCCGGACTCGCTGCGCGCGCGCTGTGCCTCCGTCGCGGCGGCGGTGGCGTCGCGGTGCGCCGCCTCGGACTGCGCCTGGAGACCCGCGGACCGCTCCTCCTCCGCGTCCGCCCGCTCGTCGGCGGTGTCCGCGGCGGCCCGCAGCACGCGGACGAGATCGCCCGCGGCCTTCGCACGGGCAGCGAGTGCGGGCGCGGCGTCCCGTTCCGCCTCGCGGATGGCGGTGGTGACCCGGGTCATGCGGTCGGCTGCGGCCCGGTGCCGCAGCACGATCTCCGCGGCCTGCCAGGCGGACTGCAGCGTCCGGGCGTCGTTGAGTTCGCGGCGCAGCGCGGTGGCGCTCTTCTCGCCGGACGCCAGGGCCAGCGAGGCGTGCCGGTAGGCGAGTTCGGCGGCGACCAGGGCGCTGCGGCCGCGGGCGGCCTCGGCGTCGGTGACGGTGTGCGCGGCACGGGCCGTCTCCTGTGCCAGCTCGGCGGCGCGGCCCCGCTCCTCGCGGGCGCGCGCGGACAGCCTGCGGGCCAGGGCGCGGCTGCGGCGCTCGGACTGGGCGTGGACGCCGCGTGCCTGGTCGCGGGCGGCGGTGGTGTCGACGATGCGGCCGAGCAGTTCGAGGGAGCCCGCCGTGAAGTCGCGTTCCGCGGTGAGTTCGGCCCGGCGGCCCAGCTTGCCCGCGAAGCCGTGCACGAGGTCGGCGAGGCCGTCGGTGTCCCGGGTGTCGGTGACCGCGCGCAGCAGGAGGTCGGTGAAGTCGGAGTCCTTCTTCACCGCGAACAGGCCGGCCGCCTCGCCCTCGTCGGCGTTCATCTCCCGCTGGTAGCGGAAGAGTTCGGGGTCCAGACCGAGCTCGCCCAGGTGCTCGTTCCACCGGTCGTGGATCTCCTCCCACACCACTTCCAGGTGCGGGTAGTAGCGTGCGGCGTCGGTCACGGCGTCGCGGAAGCCCTTCATGGTGCGGCGGCGCCCGCGGGCACCCGAGGCGCCCTCGACGGGCGTCCGCACCGCGGTGGACTCGGCGACGGGCAGCGAGTCCAGGCTGAGCCCCGGACCGGGCCGGAAGGAGTACCAGGCCTCGGCGAACTTGCGCGGGTCGGAGGAGACCTGGCGTCCGCGCCACTCGCTGACCTTGCCGACGACGACCAGCTCGCCGGTGACCGTGTGCTGCCACTCCAGGGCGACGTGGCCGCAGTCGTCGGCCAGCAGGAACTTGCGGAGCACTCCGGAGCTGGCGCCGCCCAGGGTGTTGCGGTGACCGGGCAGCATGACCGAGAAGATCAGCTTGAGCAGGACGGACTTGCCGCCGCCGTTCTCCAGGAACAGCACCCCCGCCGGTGCCGGACGGCGCGGCGGGCCGGTCGGCTCGTCCTCGAAGAACTCCGCCTGGGCGGGGGCGGGGTGCGGCACGGGCTCGCCGACTCCGCGCAGGTCCAGCACGGTGTCGGCGTAGCGCGCACCGGCGGGCCCGATGGAGTAGAGGCGGACCCGGGACAGCTCGTACATGGGGGGCTCTCGTGGTGGTCTGTGGTCGGCGGGTTCGGGTGGATCGGCAGGATCCGGGAGGCGGGTGCGGGGGCGGGGCGCCGCTTCAGGAGTGGAAGGGCAGGCCGGCTCCGGTGACGAGGTCGAGGTCGTCGCCGTCCGCGGCCGGCATCAGGGCCGCCGAGTCACCGGCCCGGGGCACGATCCCGAGGTCGAGGAGCTCGGCCATGGCGGCGCTGCCCGCCATGTCGCGCACCTGGAGCTGGTAGCGGGCGGTGGTGCGGTAGGTGCCGCCCGACTCGTCACCCGTGCGCTGCAGGAACCCCGAGTCGACGAGGAAGGAGACGGCCTTGCCGACGATGCCGGTGGTGGAGCCCGCCAGGCGCCGGGCGTCCTTGGTGGCGCCGGTGGAGCTGCGGCGCACGTAGACCCGCCAGGCGGCCTCCAGGCCGGGGGCGTCGCTGGCCGGGTCGGTGTTCTCGCCCTGCTCCTCGGCCCGTTCCTCCAGCCTGCGGCAGGCCTGGCGCAGGAAGCCGTCGATGCCGTTGACGGTGACCCGGCCGATGTACGCGTCGTCGGCGAGGTCCTCCGGGCGGGGGAAGGCCATGGCGGCGGCGGCGAGGTGGGCGAGGCCGTGCAGGAAGCGGTCGCCCGCGTCGGACGCGGCGCGGCGTGAGTAGTCGCCCATGCGGACGGCGAAGACCGAGTCCTCGCCGGCGGCCAGCGCCATGCCGGCCCGGGGCGAGACCTCCAGCACGACCAGGCCGAGCCCGGCGGCCACGGCGTCGGCCAGGCGCGAGAACAGCGGGTCCTCGCGGTAGCGCCGGATCAGCTCGGCGTACTCGACGTCGCGCCCGGGCAGCAGCTTCGGCTGGAGACCGAAGGAGACGAGACGGGCGGCGTCCGCGGCGTCGCCCGGCGTGACGGCCGCCGGGACGGGGGCCGCTGCGGGCGGCTGCGTGCTCTCGCCGTCGCGGTGGTCGCTCACGGGGTCGTCTCCTCGGTACGGATGGTCGGTTCGCTCATCGTCACGCCACCTCGGACCGCTCGGCGGCCATCCCGGCGGCGTCCAGCCGGGCCGTGCCCACGATCAGGTCGGCGCCGCCGAACTCGGGGTCGTCCAGCCCGGTGCCGTCGTCCACGGCGAACAGCAGCCGCTCCTCGCCCTGGCGGTAGGCGGTGCCGACCGGCGGGCTGGCGGCGTGTACCGCCAGCAGGGCCACCAGGTAGGGCAGTTCGGGATCGAGGCGGCGGGCCTCGGCGAGCAGCCCGGAGAGCCGGCGGGGGGCGTCGTGCGGCAGGTCGAGGAGTTCCAGGGCGGTCTCGAGCTGCTCCTCGCTGAACCGGCTGTCGTCCGGCGTGGCGACGAGGTCGGGCTCGGGCATCTCGGCACCGAGGTGCTCGCGCTCCAGCGGCGGGGTGAGCAGGGCGTCCACGAGGTCCGTGACGCGTACCGAGGCGGGGGTGCGCAGGCCCGTGCCGCGGGCGAACCAGGCGTCGGTGACCCGGGTGGCCTGCTCCACCGGGAGCGGCAGGACCGGCGCGACCAGCTGCCCGTACAGGTCGAGCATGCCGACGAGGGCGCCGCCGCGCGGTGCGGCGAAGGCCTGCCGGTCCTGCTCGGCGCGGAAGATCGGCCCGGCCTCCAGCAGCCGGGACTGCAGCTGGGTGTGGCGGCGGATGCAGTCCTTGACGATGTCGACGAGCTCGGCGGCACGGCGCTTGTGCTCCGGGTCCTCCGACTCGTCCCTGGCCTTGCGGATGTTGGTCAGGATGGCGTTCTCGTGCCGGTAGCGGTCGGCGACGTGGTCGAGCGCCTCGTCGATCATGTCGGGGACGGTGCGGATCCAGTCGACCGCCCGGACGTTGCGGCGGGTGGCGTCCAGGGCGCGGCGCAGCGTCTCGGCGTACTGCACCGTGCGGTAGCGGGCCTGTTCCGCGGCGAGCTGGGCGTCGGCGAGGCGGCCCCGGTTGATCAGCACCTCGAGCTTGACCTCGGCGGCGATCTGGGCGCTGGTCACGTCGGTGTCGAGGGCACCGACGAGCACGTTGACGGCCTCGTCGGTGGTGCGCAGGTAGACGGTGCCGTCGCGGCCCGGTACCTCCTCGATCAGCTTGAAGTCGTAGTCACGGCGGACGTACGCCCCGTCGGGGCCGAAGGTGCCGTAGACGGCGCGGAAGCCGCGGTCGACGCTGCCGACGTTGATCAGGTTCTCCAGGACCCAGCGGCCCACCCGCTCGTGCTCGGCGGCGGGACGGCCGGGGGCCTGGGCGGCGATGCGCGGCAGCAGACGGGAGATTATCTGGTCGTGGTCGGCACCGGTGTCGAAGTCCATGTTGAGCGTGACCAGGTCGATGACGGCCAGGGCCACCTCCGCCATCGCGTACACCGAGTACTCGCCCGCGAGGTTGGCCTTGCGCACGTCGAGGTCGTGCAGCGGCGCGGTGCAGGCCAGGGCCTTGAGCCGGCGGGCCAGGCCCTCGTCCGCGGCCGGCCCCGGCGCGGGCCGGACACCGCCGCTGAGCTGGTGCGGAACGGTCGTGGTCACGACGCACAGACTAGGCGCTCGGACCGACATCATCCCAAACGGCACGGTCCGGGCGGCCCCGCGCCCGGGCCCCCTCAGCCGCCTGCGGCCCCGTAGCCGCCCCCGCCGGGCGTCGCGACGACCAGGACGTCACCGGGCCCGACGTCGGCGGAGTCGACGCCGCCGAGCGGGGTGACGGAGCCGTCGGCGCGCTCGATCCGGTTCTCGCCCAGGGCGCCGGGCCCGCCGCCGGCCAGGCCGTACGGGGCGACCCGCCGGTGGCCGGAGAGCAGGGCGACCGTCATGGGTTCCAGGAAGCGGATGCGGCGGACGGCCCCGCGGCCCCCGTGCCACCGGCCGTCGCCACCGCTGCCGTCGCGCAGGGCGAAGCCCTCGACGCGGACGGGGTAGCGCCACTCGAGGATCTCGGGGTCGGTGAGCCGGGAGTTGGTCATGTGGGTCTGTACGGCGTCGGCGCCGTCGAAGCCCTCGCCCGCCCCGGAACCGCTGGCGACGGTCTCGTAGTACTGCACCCGGTCGTTGCCGAAGGTGACGTTGTTCATCGTGCCGGAGCCCTCGGCCTGCACGCCGAGCGCGGCGTACAGGGCCCCCGTGACGGCCTGGGAGGTCTCCACGTTGCCGGCGACGGTGGCCGCGGGGTATTCCGGGGCCAGCATCGAGCCCTCGGGGACGCGGACGTCCAGCGGCTTCAGGCAGCCGCTGTTGAGCGGGATGTCGTCGGCGACGAGGGTGCGGAAGACGTAGAGCACGGCGGCCATGACCACGGACCGCGGCGCGTTGAAGTTGCCCTCCTGCTGCGGCGCGGTGCCGGTGAAGTCCAGGACGGCGGAGCGGGTCGCGCGGTCGACGCGGACGGCGACGCGGACGACCGCGCCGTTGTCGGTCTCGTACGCGCAGTCGCCGTCGTCCAGGCCGGCGACGATGCGCCGCACGGACTCCTCGGCGTTGTCCTGCACGTGCCGCATGTAGGCGTGCACGACGTCGAGGCCGAACTGCGCGGTCATGCGCCGCAGCTCGGCGATGCCCTTCTCGTTCGCGGCGATCTGGGCGCGCAGGTCGGCGATGTTGGTGTCCGGGTCGCGCGAGGGGTACGGGGCGTCCGCCAGCAGGGCGCGGGTCTCCTCCTCGCGCAGGCGGCCGTCGCGCACCAGGAGCCAGTTGTCGAAGAGGACGCCCTCCTCGTGCACGGTGCGGCTGAAGGCGGGCATGGAGCCGGGGGTGAGGCCGCCGATCTCGGCGTGGTGGCCGCGTGAGGCGACGAGGAAGAGCGGGGACCGGCCCTCGTCGTCGAAGACGGGGGTGACGACGGTGACGTCGGGCAGGTGGGTGCCCCCGTGGTACGGGTCGTTGACGGCGTAGGCGTCGCCCGGGCGCATGGTGCCCTCGTTCCGGCGCAGCACCTCCTTGATGGACTCGCCCATGGAGCCGAGGTGGACGGGGATGTGGGGGGCGTTGGCGATCAGGTTGCCCTCGGGGTCGAACAGGGCGCAGGAGAAGTCCAGGCGTTCCTTGATGTTGACGGAGTGGGCGGTGTTCTCCAGGCGCACCCCCATCTGCTCGGCGATCGACATGAAGAGGTTGTTGAAGATCTCCAGCATCACCGGGTCGACCTCGGTGCCGACCGCCACCCGGCCGGGCCGCGGCCGCACCCGGGTCAGCAGGAGGTGGCCGTGCTCGCCCACCGCGGCCCGCCAGCCGGGGTCGACGACGGTCGTCGCGTCGGCCTCGGCGATCACGGCGGGCCCGTCCACGGTGTCGCCCGGGCGCATTGCGTCCCGGCGGAACAGGGGGCTGCCCTGCCGCCGGCCCTCCGTGTACAGCGACACCTCGGCGGCCGGTCGCAGGGGGCCCTCGCGGGCCGGCGGCTCCACGTGGTGCCGTCCGGGCGGGCCCGCGGAGCCGACGGCCTCGACCGAGACCGCCTCGACGACCAGGGGCTTGTCCATGGTGAAGGCGTACCGGGCGCGGTGGTCGGCGGTGAACGCCTCGCGCATGGCGTCGACCGTGCCCATCGGCACCGGGAGCGCCGCGTCGGTGCCCGCGTAGCGGACGTGGACGCGGGTGACGGTCTCGACGGTGTCGTCGGGCACCCCGTCCTCGCGCAGTTGCGCGCGGGCCAGGCCGTCGAGCTCGTCGCGGGCCTTGCGCAGCGCGGGCAGCCCGTCCTCGCCGAGTCCGGTCTCCACGGAGCGCTCGCGCATGGCGGTGGCGTCGGCCAGGCCGATCCCGTACGCGGACAGCACACCGGCCAGCGGGGGCACGACGACCGTGTCGACGGACAGGGCGTCGGCGACCGCGCAGGCGTGCTGGCCGCCGGCTCCGCCGAAGCTGGTGAGGGCGTAGCGCGTGATGTCGTGGCCGCGCTGCACGGAGATCTTCTTGACGGCGTTGGCCATGTTCAGGACGGCGATCTCCAGGAAGCCCGCGGCGACCTCCTCCGGGGTGCGGCGGTCGCCGGTCGCGGCCCCGGACTCCTCGGCGAGCCGCGCGAAGCCCGCGCGGACGGCCTCGGTGTCCAGCGGCTGGTCGCCGTCCGGGCCGAACACGGCCGGGAAGTGCGCCGCCTGGACACGGCCGAGCATCACATTGGCGTCGGTCACGGTCAGCGGGCCGCCGCGGCGGTAGCAGGCGGGGCCCGGGTCGGCACCTGCGGAGTCGGGGCCGACGCGGTAGCGCTGCCCGTCGAAGTGGAGGACGGAGCCGCCGCCCGCCGCCACCGTGTGGATGTCCATCATGGGCGCCCGCATCCGTACGCCCGCCACCTGGGTGCCGAGGACGCGTTCCAGCTCGCCCGCCCAGTGGGAGACGTCGGTGGAGGTTCCGCCCATGTCGAAGCCGACGACCCGGTCGAACCCGGCCTGCCGGGACGTACGGGCCATGCCGACCACTCCCCCGGCCGGGCCGGACAGCACGGCGTCCTTGCCGCGGAAGTGACCGGCCTCGCGGAGCCCGCCGTTGGACTGCATGAACATCAGCCGGACGCCGCGCAGTTCGGCGGCCACCTCGTCCACGTAACGGCGCAGGATCGGCGACAGGTAGGCGTCCACCACGGTGGTGTCGCCGCGCGGGACCAGCTTGATCAGCGGGCTCACCTCGTGGGAGCAGCTGATCTGGTCGAACCCGGCCTCGCGGGCCGCCCGCGCGACGGCCTGCTCGTGGGCGGGATGGCGGTAGCCGTGCAGCAGGACGACGGCGACGCTCGTCAGGCCGTCCCGGCGCGCCTGACGCAGGGCAGCTGCGGTGGCGGCCGGGTCGAGGGGGCGGACGACCTCGCCGTGCGCGCCGATGCGTTCGGGGACCTCGATGACGCGCTCGTAGAGCGCCTCGGGGAGGACGATCCGGCGGTCGAAGAGCCGCGGCCGGTTCTGGTACGCGATGCGCAGCGCGTCACGGAAGCCCTCGGTGACGACGAGGACGGTCGGCTCCCCCTTGCGTTCCAGGAGGGCGTTGGTGGCGACCGTGGTACCCATCTTGACGGCGGAGATCCGGTCGGCGGGCACGGGTTCGCCCGGGTCCAGGCCCAGCATGCGCCGGATGCCCTCGACGGGGGCGTCCCGGTAGCGCCCGGGGTCGTGGGAGAGCAGCTTGCACGTCTCCAGGCCGCCGTCCGGCCGTCTGGCGACGACGTCGGTGAAGGTGCCGCCCCGGTCGATCCAGAACTCCCAGCGTCCGGTCACCCCCTCATTGTCCCAGGGACGTCCCTTCCAGGCGGGCCAGCGCACCGGCGGTGGCGTCGCGGGAGCGCAGGTCCAGCAGCCCGTCGGTGCCGGCCAGCCGGTGCCGGGCCTCCCGGCCGGCGAGCCGCAGCAGATCGGGCAGCAGATCGGTGCAGCGGTCGGCGACCCAGCGGGTACCCTTGGTCGCCATCCACCAGACGCTCGCCGCGGCGCCCGGTCCCGGGCCGCCGGGGGTCGTGGACGGCGGTTCGCCGTCCGACAGGCCGCGCGAGACCAGGAGGTCGTGGAACTCCCGGGCCAGCAGCCGGTGGCCGAGTTCGCTGGGGTGCAGCCGGTCCGCGCTCCACGAGGCGCGGTCGGTCGCCCACGCATGGCGGGCGGCGTGCAGGTGCACGGCCTCGTACCGCTCGGACAGCACGTGCACGACCTGGTTCAGCGCGGCCATCCGGCGGCCCAGCGGGCGGGCGAGCGGCCACGGCAGCCCCAGCATGCGGCCGGGGTCGGGCAGGCAGGCGGTGAGCACCTCGGCGCCTTCGGCGCGCAGTTGGGCCAGGACGGTGTCCAGGCGGCGGGCGACGGTCTCGATGTCGAAGCTGCCGCGGAGCGTGTCATTGGCGCCGATCACCACGGAGGCCAGGTGCGGCCGGTGGTCCAGGGCGCGCGGCAGCTGCTCCTCGACGACGTCCTTGGTGAGGGCGCCGCTGCGGGAGCAGTTGAGCAGGCGCACGGCCGAGGGTTCGGCGGACAGCCCGTGCGCCAGGAGCGGCGCCCAGCCGCGCCATCCGCCGGCGACGGGGTCGCCGAGGCCCTCGGTGAGCGAGTCGCCGAGGGCGGCGAAACGTATCTCCTTTGTGCCGGCGGACACGGTGGTGGCCTGGACCGACGCCGGGGTGGTGGCCGGGGCGGGGACGGGAGCAGGGGCGGGCATCCGGGCGGTGACCTGGGCCTGGACGGGTACCGCGACGGTGGGCGCGTGGGCCGCGGGTCTGGCACGTCCGGGGACGGTGGGCGTCTGCGTGCCCGTCGTCATGGCGTGACCTCCGGGACGGTGAGCCGGGGCGCGGCGTCGTGGGCGGCGAGGAAGGCGTTCACGGCGGTCGGCCAGCCGTAGCGCTCGGCCTGGGCGCGGGCGATGGCGCGGCGCATGGGCTCCGGGCGGGCCAGCAGGTGGCCGACGGCGTCGGCGAAGGCCGGGCCGTCGTCGGTGGCGGCGGCACCGGCCGGGCCGAGGATGTCGGGCAGCGCGGACAGCGCGCTGGCGACGACCGGGGTACCGCAGGCGAGGGCCTCCAGGGCGGACAGGCCGAACGTCTCCACCGGGCCCGGGGCCAGGACCACGTCGGCGGTGGCCTGGAGGGCGGACAGGGCGCGACGGACGGGGACGTGCCCGACGAAGGTGACCGGCAGCCGGGCCTCCCGGGCCCGGGCCTCCAGGCGGGCGCGCATCGGCCCGTCCCCCGCGACGACGAGGACGGCGTCCACCCCCTGGCGACGCATGTGGGCGAGGGCCTCCAGGGCGCGTCCCGGCCGCTTCTCGGGCGACAGGCGGGAGCACATCACCAGCAGCACCTCGGCGTTGCCGGCGTACCGGGCGCGCAACTCCGGGTCGTGGTGCGCCGGGTGGCATGCCTCCAGGTCGACGCCGAGCGGCGCCCGTACGACGTTGCGGGCCCCGATCCGCTCGAACTCCGCCGCCGCCCAGGCCGTCGTGCAAACGATACGCGAGTACACGTGCGCGCTGCGGCGGTTGAGCCGGTCGGCGGCGCCCTGGGCGAGGCCGCTGGGCACACCCCAGGTGCGCAGCACCCCGTCGACGCTCTCGTGGGACACCATCACGGACGGCACCCGGCGGCGGCGCGCCCACTCCCCGGTCCAGCGCAGCGTCGTGCGGTCGGAGACCTCCAGCCGGTCGGGGCGGAGGCCGTCCAGCACCGCCTCCAGCCGGGCCCGGCCGGTCAGGACGCGGTAGCCGCCGGTACCGGCGACCAGGGGGCCGGGAAGGGTGATGACCCGGCCCTGGGAGGTGGTCTCGTCCTTGGCGGCCGGGCCGGGGACGACCAGGACCGGGTCGTGGCCGGCCGCGAGGTAGCCCTCGCCGAGGTGGCGCAGCGCGGTGCGCAGGCCGCCGGAGGTGGGCGTGACGAAGTTCGCCAGCCTGACGATGCGCAGCGGGCCGGTCATGCCGCCACCGCCGTGCGGGCGTCGAGCACCTGCGCGTAGTGCTCCAGGAGCAGGTCCCCGACGGCCTCCCAGGTGCGCGCGGCCACGTCGGCGCGCCCCTCGGCGCCGAATTGGTCGCGCATGGCCGGGGCACCGGCCAGCAGCCGTACGGCGCCGGTGACGGCGTCCACGTCGCCGGGCGGCACGAGCAGCCCGGTGCGGCCGTGGTCGACGAGGTCGAGCGGACCGCCGGCGGCGGGGGCGACCACGGGCAGCCCGCTGGCCATCGCCTCCTGGACGGTCTGGCAGAACGTCTCGAACGGCCCGGTGTGGACGAAGACGTCGAGGGAGGCGTAGATCCGCGCCAGGTCGTGGCCGGTGCGGCGGCCGAGGAACACCGCGTCCGGCAGCGCCTCGCGCAGCCCGGCGGCGCTCGGGCCGTCCCCGACGACGACCACCTTCACCCCGGACAGCCGGCCCGCGCCGGCCAGCAGCTCCACGTGCTTCTCCGGAGCGAGGCGGCCGATGTAGCCCACCAGGACCTCACCGTTCGGGGCGAGTTCACGGCGCAGCGCCTCGTCGCGGTGGGCCGCGTCGAAGCGCACGGAGTCCACGCCGCGCGGCCACAGGTGCACGCGCGGGACGCCGTGCGCCTCCAGGTCGCGCTGGGAGGCGCTGGACGGGGCGAGCGTGCGGTCGGCGGCCGTGTGCACGGCGCGGATGCGGCGCCACGCGGTGCTCTCGCCACGGCTCAGGTAGGTGCGGGCGTACCCCGCGAGGTCGGTCTGGTACACGGCGACCGCGGGGATGTGCTGGCGGGTGGCCGCGGCCATGCCGCGCACCCCGAGGATGAACGGGCTGGCCAGGTGGACGAGTTCGGCGCGGTGCGCGGCGATCGTCGCCGCGGTCCTGCGGCCGGGGAGCGCCACCCTGACCTGCGGGTAGCCGGGCAGCGGCAGCGACGGCACACGCACGACGGGGCACGGTTCGTCCCCCGGCGCGGACTCCTGCGGGCCGGCCGGCGCGATCACCAGCGGCTCGTGGCCCCTGCGGACCAGATGTTCGGCCGTGCGCAGCGCGCAGTGGGCCACTCCGTTGACGTCGGGTGGGAAGGACTCTGTGACGATGGCTACTCGCATACGGACGTTGTCGGCTCCCCGGGCGTTGTCCGGGTCACGTGGATCTTTCACCTTGGGGAACGTGCCGTGAGCGTTGGCTCCGGATCGGGCCTTCCGGCCGCGCCGGCGCCCCTCGGTCTCCCCCGGACGCCGCGCCGGGAGGCATCGGGCGCCGGTCGCCGGTCCGGGCAGGGGTTCGGCGACGAGCACGGGACCGGCGGGCGGTCGGGTCGGCGTGCGGGAGGCCGACGCCGAGTCCTTCGGCGAGGCGGTGGAACAGGCCGCGCGGACCCAGGGGGCCGTGGTCCGGGGGTGAACCGATGGGGATCGCGGCCGGGGCAGTGGTCCGGGTGGAGGCCCGGCAGCATGTTGATGTCGTCGGCGTGCAGCACCAGCGCCCGCGTCCCCGCCGGTACGTCGAGGACCAGCCGCTCGCCCTCGACGCAGCTCCAACTGCCGTGCTCCCAGGCCCGGGCCCACTCCCCGGAGCGGCCGGCGCCGTCGACGCACCCGCCGTCGGCGTACAGCAGGTCGCCGAACGCGCCGGCGAGTTCGTCCTGGCCGAGCAGGGCCGGACGGCCGTCCACGCCCATCCGCTCCGGGATTGCCCGCGGCGGGATGCCGTGGGCGAAGGCCGGACTCGGCAGCGGCAGGTCGCACCCGTCCATCCGGTCCGGCCCCACCCGCGGCCGGGGGGCCGGGGCCTACCGCGCGGGATCGCCGGAGCTGAGGCGGCCGCGGACCGCGGTCTGGACCTCGGCCTCCTCCGCGGGATCGGCGGCGAGGCTGCGCAGGCGGGCCAGGACCCGGACGTCCGAGGTGGTGGCCGTGCGGGCGGCGAGTTCGCGGGTGGTCTCCTCGCAGTCCCACAGGCACTCGACGGCGAGGCCGGCGCCGAAGCAGGGGTCGGTGCGGGCGAGCGCGTGGGCGGCGACGCCGCGCAGCTGTGAGGAGCTCGTCTCGCGGTAGACGTGGCGCAGGACGGGGGCGGCGCACTCGATGGAGAGCCGGCCGGCCCCTTCCACGAGCACGGCGAGGCCCTCGGCGTCGGCGCCCTCGCGCTGGACGAGGCGGCGCAGGGCGCCGAGGACGCGGTCGGCGTCCTGTTCGCCGCCGCGGCAGGCGAGCATGCGGGCGGCGGTCGCGCCGAGCACGTCCTCACGGCGTGACCAGGCGCGGGCCCGGGCGAGGGCGGCGATGCTGCGCATCCGCTCGAAGGACTCGACGGCGGCGCGGGCGACGAGCTCGGACTCGCTGAGGGCGGCGGCCTCGATGAGGTCGAGGGCCTCGCGGTCCTGGCGGTCGGAGAGGTGGCGGAGTGCGGCCGCGCGGGCCGCCTCGGGACCGCCGCGGGCCGCCCGGACGAGCTCCTCGCGGTCCTCGGGGCCGGCGACGGCGGCGAGGCAGCGGGCGGCGGGGGCGTCGCGGTGCTGCGGTGGGTGGGCGGCCAGGCCTTCCTGGGCCCATTCGAGGACGGCGCCCACGCTCCAGCCCGGGGTCGGCCCGGCGGGCCGCATCTGGCGCTGCCAGCGGTCGAAGGCGGTCTGTTCCGCTGCCTTGCGCACCCGTTCGGAGACGGCGGGGTCCGGATCCTCGGCCCACAACCGCCAGGGCCGCGGCTCGTACGCCTCGCGGAGCGCGGTGGCGAGCTGGGCGTCACCCTCCGTGGTGAGCGGGAAGCGGGCGAGCACGGCCGGGCCGAGGGCACGCAGCGCGCCGTCCTCGTCACGTACGGCGAGCTCGTCCAGGGCCCACTCCCAGTTGCCGCCGGTGGCTGCGTAGCGGCGCAGCAGCAGGGCGGCGTCCCGGCGGCCGTAACCGGCGAGGTGACCGAGGACGGACAGCGCCAGGCCGCAGCGGTGCTCGTCGGGGCTGATGATGTCGTCGGGGTGGAAGAGGTGCTGTTCGATCCCGTCGAGCGAGCCCTCGAGCTCCGAGTAGAGGCGCGCGTAATAGAGGGAGCGGGACTCCACGCGCCAGTCGTGGCGGGGGTCGCGCAGGACGCACTGCTCCAGCGCCGCGAGCGCGTCGGCTCGCTGCGCTGCGAGGGCGTGCAGGGTCCCGTCTCCGCGTCCTCTCTGGAGGAGGCCGAGAAGGGTACCGCTGGGCGCTATGTCGGGGTCGAACATGAGGTCAGCATCCGGTGCGGGGAGTTGGTTGGCAACGGGATTTCCCGTTACCGGCTGCGAGGTATCTTCGCAGATCGTCCCGGGTTCAAACCCTTTGCGCGGCACCCGGGCGGCTCGCGGGCACGCTCGCGGCCGGAGTCCCGCAGCTTACCCGGACCGAGGCATTCCGCCGAGTTCTCCGAGCGTGGCGGCCCTCCAGGCTCCTGACATATGCCGGTAGCACCACCGGATCGGGTATTGCAGAAACCCTTACGGGCCATCACTCCTTGTGCAAGAGTCGTGACTGGCCCATCCGTACGGCCCCGTTGAGGCCGGCGCCCGGTTCGGAGACATGTTCGGAGAGCGTCATGCCGCCCCATTTGCATGAGGACCGCGCCACCGCGAAGCCTGAGCCCGGCACCGTGGACGCGCTCATCTCCCAGACCCGCCAGCTGCGCGGCAAGGTCGACGCCGTTCGTCGTGACGCCGCCGCCGAGGACGAGGAGGACCCGCAGCTGCGCTGGCAGCGCGCGCTGTGCGACCTCGCTGTCCACCAGCTCGACGACCTGGGTGCGCACCTCGGGCAACTGCGGGACGGCATCCCCGCCCTCGGCGACCCGGAGACGGGCACCGAGCCCGGCGGCGCCGCCTACGCGGGCCGGTCCGCCCGGGAGGTCCCCGTCCCCGCGCCGGTCGCCGGCGCCGTGCAGGCCCTGGGGCGGGCCGGTAGCGCGGAGTGGGACCTGCTCACGGACGGTGTCCAGTGGTCGGAGGAGCTCTACCGCATCTTCGGGCGCACCCGCGAGGACGGGCCGCTGACCCTGGACGAGCTGCCCTCCTGGCTGTTCGCCGAGGACCAGCAGACCCTCACCGCGGCCGTGACCGGCTGCCTGGTGGACACCCGGCCGATCGACTGCGAGTTCCGCATCGTCCGCCCGGACGGTGCCGTGCGTACGGTGCACATGGTGGGCGAGCCGGTGCTCGACGCCGCCGGCGCCACCGCCTCCATGTGGGCGGTGCTCCGCGACGTCAGCGAACTGCGCCGCAGCCAGCGGACGCTGCGCGAGACCCGTGACTCGTTGCAGCGCGAGCAGCAGATCGCGCAGACCGAGCGCCGGCTGGCGGTCGAGCTGCAGGAGGCCGTACTGCCGCCGTGGCGCGGCTCCCTGCGGTTCCCGCAGGACGGCGGCCCCACCACGGTCGACCTCGCCGCCCACTACCTCCCGTCCTCCACCGGCGCGTTCGTCGGCGGCGACTGGTACGACGCGCTGCACCTGCCCGACGGCTCCGCGCTGCTCACCGTGGGCGACCTCACCGGGCACGGGGTCTCCGCCACCTCCGGCATGGCCATGCTGCTCGGCGCGCTGCGCGGCATGGCGATGACGGGGCTGGACCCGGCCCCGCTGCTGGGCGGGCTCAACCAGTTGCTGGACAGCTCCGCGCAGCCCGCCCTGGGCAGCGCCCTGTGCTGCCGCTACCGCCCCGAGGACCGCTCTTTGGTCTGGGCGCAGGCCGGACACCCCGCCCCGCTGTTGTTCCGCGACGGGACGGGGCGACCGCTCGACGCACCCGAGGGCGTACTGCTGGGCGCCACCTCGGGCGCCCAGTACGGCCAGGCCACCGAGCGGTTGCTCCCCGGCGACCTGCTGGTGCTGCACACCGACGGCCTGCTGCCGCGCCGCTCCGGTTCCATGGCGGCCTCGGACTCGGCCACCGCCGTGCGACGCCTGCTGGAGCTCGGCCCGAGGTTCGCCCAGGCCCGTACCCCGCAGGAGTGCGTGCGCATCGTGGTGGAGGAACTCGGCGCCCCCGAGCGCGAGGACGACGCCTGCGTGCTCATCGCCAAGTTCCACTGAGGTCCACGGGCGCACTGGTCCACGGCCCTGTCGGTCCACGGTCGACGTGTTCCCATGTCGATGTGTCGACATCAGGACGGCATCCGGGAGAGCCGGCTCATTCGGCGTCGAGTCGGCTGGTCCCGCTCATCGATGTCCACGTCCTCCGCGTGGGTCTCCGCTCAGATCGCGGGGCCCCTGCGCTTGGGGCCGCTCGGCAGCGCGATCTCGATCTCCTCACGCAGGTCCTGGATCCTGGTGAAGTCGGAGTAGCGGGCCGTCAGCCGGTACATCTCCCGCAGCCGGTCCCAGGTCCGCAGCGACGAGTTCTGCCTTATGGTCAGCAGCGCCAGTCGCGCGTAGCGGTCCGCCTGCTCGGGGTCGTCGGCGATGAAGCAGGCCGAGGCCAGCGAGATGTAGTCGAAGATGTTGGACCGGTCGCGGCCCTTGCCGCGCAGCTCCAGCGCGTGCTTGGCGTGCTGCTGCGCCGTCCGCGCCGCCAGCGGCTCGTACTCGGCGAGGGTGCGGTACGCCAGCGCCTGCATCCCGTGCAGATCGGCCTCGTCGAACATCTGCATCCAGCTCGGCGGCGGGACGTCGCCGCGGTCGGTGGCGAAGAGGTCCTCGGCCTTGCCCAGGGTGCGGCGCATCGCCTGGCCGTGGCCCATGGAGGCCTGTGCCCAGGCCTCGATGGTGCACAGCATGGCGCGGGTGCGCGGCAGGGTCTCCTGCCCGGAGCCGGACTGCGCCAATTTCATCAGGTCCAGTGCGTCGTCCGGCCGTCCCAGGTGGACCATCTGCCGGGCGGCGCGGGAGAGCGCCTCGCCGGCCCTGGGCCGGTCCCCGCCCTCACGCGCGGCGTGCGCCGCGATGACGAAGTACTTCTGGGCGGTGGGCTCCAGGCCCACGTCGTGGGACATCCAGCCCGCCAGGACGGCGAGGTTGGCGGCCACGCCCCAGAGCCTGCGCTTGAGGTGGTCGGGGTGGTGGTAGGCGAGCATGCCGCCCACCTCGTTGAGCTGTCCGACGACCGCCTTGCGCTGCAGTCCGCCGCCGCGGGAGGCGTCCCAGGCGCGGAACACCTCGACCGAGCGCTCCAGCGCCTCGATCTCATGGGAGCCGACCGGGGCCGCCTCGTAGCGGTCGTAGGAGACGGCGTCGGCGTCGAAGGGGTCGTTGGTGGTGGGGGCGTCGGCCGCGAGCGCCGGATCGGTGCGCAGCCAGTCGTACATGGCGCTGCTGAGTGCGGAACCCGCGGCAAGCGCGGCTCCCGCGCCCACCAGACCGCGTCGGTTGAGCATGAGGTCCATTCCCGTGAATTCGGTGAGGACCGCGGCTGTTCGCTCCGGTGGCCAGGGCAGTCCGTCGGCGCTGACGGACTGCTTCCTTCCCGTACGCCGATGCCGGCCGAACCCGAGATCCTCGATGGTTACGACACGGCCGAGACGCTCGGTGAACAGGGCGGCCAGCACGGTGGGGACGGGTTCGCGGGGGGATTCCCCGGTCTCGATCCAGCGGCGCACCCGCGAGGTGTCCGTCGCCAGCTGCGGGTGGCCCATGGCCGCCGCCTGCCGGTTGACGAGTCTCGCGAGCTCTCCCTTGGACCATCCGGTGAGTGCGAACAGGTCCGCTAGCCGTGAGTTGGCTTCCTTGTCCATCCAAGCCCCCAGGTTCCTCGGCACTGTTGACACTAACGGCCGGTCAGCGCCGCCGCGAGCATTCGCCATGGTTCGCCAGGGTGCGCCAGATGGTCTGCCACCCGCATGCGGTGGTCAGGTAGGAACGCGCCACCCGGCCCGGCAACCGCCGGCTCGCGAACGGTCGCATATGAACAACTTTCGAAAAACGCCGATCAGCGTTGAACAACTCGAGAGACATGTGCGTACTGGTACGCGAGGGGCGTACGGCGCGTGGACAGTTCGGACCGCCGGCCCGGACCCGCATTCCCCAGGGTGCGGGACCGGACGCCGACTCCGGCTCCGGATCCGTCCACGCGCCGGCCCCGCCACCTCGTCAAGAGCTCGTTGGCACACGAAGGGATCTGTCTCCCCATATGTATTCAGCATCGTCCTCCGTGTCCGCACCGCCCCGGCCGACCCAGCTCCCGGGCTTCACCGGGACAGGGACCGCCCTACGGCCTCGTCCGGTGCTGCCCGCTCCGCGCAGGGGCGCGCCGGGAACCTCCCACCCGCTCAGCGGGAGGCTCGACTTGACCGGTCCCCAAGGCGCGCAGTTGCGCTCGGCCATCGCCTCGGTGCAGCGCATCTGCCCCGAGTTCACGCCGGTCCAGATGCTGCGGCGCAGCGGCCGCTCGGTGCTGCTGGTCGGCACCTCCGGCCGTGCCCCCGCGGTCGCCAAGTGCCTGCTGGACCACTCCCCCGCCTGGGTGGAGCGGTACCGGCACGAGATCGGCGCGTACCGGGCCTTCGTACGGCACCGGCCTCCGGTCAGGGCGCCGCGGCTGATCGCCGCCGACCCCGAGAGCTGCACGCTCGTGCTGGAGCGCATGCCCGGACGGGTCGCGGCCCTGCAGCGGCACCCCTCGGAGGCTCCGCCGCGGGCCGACGTGCGGATGGCGCTCAGCGCGATCTCCCGGGTCAACATGTGGCGTCCGCCGGCCGGGATCTTCGACGCCCCCGTCGACTACGCGTCACGGCTGTCCCGTTATCACGAGCTGGGACTGCTCACCGACCGGGACATGGGCGACCTGCAGAAGCTGCTGCACGGACTGGCGCACGCACAGGGCCAGTTCAACCACGGCGACGCCCTGCTCTCCAACATCCTGCTCTCCCCGGCCGGCCCGGTGCTGGTCGACTGGGAGCACGCCGGCTGGTACCTGCCCGGCTACGACCTGGCGGTGCTCTGGATGATCCTGGGCGACGACCCGGTCACCCGGCGGCAGATCAGCCAGATGGCGCAGGCCGCCGGACCGATCGCGCGTGACGCCTTCCTGGTCAACCTGATGCTGGTGGTCACCCGCGAGATCCGCACCTACGAGACGGCCGTGCAGCGCACGATGCGCAGCACCGTCCCGGTGGGTCCGGGCGCGGCCGAGGCCGGCGAGGAGCAGCGCCTGCTGCTGCGCCGTCTGCACGACGACGCGGGCCTCGCCCGGCGGGCCGTCAGGGCCGCCGTCGGCACGAGGTGACCTTCCGGCCGGTCCCCGGACGGAAGAGGAGGAACCGGTGCGTGGTGGACGGCGGAGCACCGCGGTCGCGGACCCGGGGCCAGGGGAGGGTCCTCCGGTGCCGTCGCGGTGCCGCCCGGGCGGCCTCACGGCCGGGACGGCACCGCCGGTGGTCCAGTCCACTGACGCACCGCAGGCCATGGCACCCGTGTGGGGAAAGCTCCCCGCACGGGCGCTGACATGCGTAAACAGCTTTCACAGCGCCTAGTTGACGGATCGTCGACCAACGGATACCTCTGTGGTGCCGAACGGCCCCGTGCGTCACCACAGGAGGCTGCAGTGCGAGGAACCCCCCACAACGCGAGACGCCCGCGCAAGGTCGTCACCGCCGCAACGGTCACCGTGGCCGTCGGCGCCCTGCTCTCCGCCCTGCCGCCGCTGCCCGCGGCCGGCGTGACCCCGCAGGAGCGGGACGCACCTCTCCGGCAGGCCTTCCAGGACGCCGCGGAACGTCATCACGTCCCGGAGAGCGTGCTGATGGGCGTGGCCTACCTGGAGTCGCGCTGGGACACCCACCGCGGACTGCCCAGTGTCACCGCCGGATACGGCCCCATGCACCTCACGGACGCCCGGACGGCGCTCACCGACAAGCCCCGACGGGGAGATGGCGGTGACGACCCGCGCGGAGACGCGGGCCGTCCCCTGGCCGACGTGGGGCTGCCCGCCGTGGACACCCGCGCGCTGCCCTCGACCCTCACCACGCTGGACCGCGCCGCCGGGCTGACCGGGCTGAGCGCCGAGGAGCTGCGCGAGGACCCGGCGGCCAACGTCGAGGGGGGCGCGGCGCTGCTGGCCCGGGCCCAGAAGTCGCTGGGCACACCGCTGAGTTCGGACCCGGCCCGCTGGTACGGCGCGGTGGCGCGCTACTCGGGCGCCGACGACACCGCCACGGCGTCGGTCTTCGCCGACGACGTCTTCCAGGTCATCCGTGAGGGAGTCACGCGCACCACGGACGACGGGGAGAGCCTCACCCTCGCCGCGCACCCCGGGCTCGCGCCGGAGACCGCCCAGCTCCGCTCCCTGGGTCTGCGCACGGTTGCCGCGGACGGGACGGAGTGCCCGCGCACGATCGCGTGCGAATGGCTCCCGGCGCCGTACGAGGAGTACGGCACGGGCGACTACGGCAACCACGACCTCGCCGACCGCCCGCACGACCAGAAGATCGACTACATCGTCGTCCACGACACCGAGGCCACCTGGGACACCACCCTCCAGCTGGTGCAGAAGCCGGACTACCTCGCGTGGCACTACTCGATCCGCTCCGCGGACGGCCACGTCGACCAGCACGTGAGGACCAAGGACGTCGGCTGGCACGCGGGCAACTGGTACGTCAACGCCAAGTCCGTCGGCATCGAGCACGAGGGCTTCCTCACCGATCCCGGCGCCTGGTACACCGAAGCCATGTACCGGGCGTCGGCCCGGCTGGTCCGCTACCTGGCCGGGCGTTACGGCATCCCGCTGGACCGGCAGCACGTCCTGGGCCACGACAACGTCCCGGGACCGACCCCCGCGAACATCCCGGGGATGCACACCGACCCCGGCCCGTACTGGGACTGGGCGCACTACTTCCAGCTCCTGGGAGCGCCCTTCCGGCAGACCGCCGGGCCGGGCAGCGCCCTGGTGACGATCGACCCGGACTACGGCTCCAACCGGCCCGTCTACACCGGGTGCGCGAGCGCCGGTGACACCTGCCCGTCCCGCGGTTCCACGGCCGTCCGGCTGTACACCGAGCCACGCGAGGACGCCCCACTCGTCAAGGACGTCGGTCTGCACGGGGAGGCCCCCTCCACGACCGGGGTGAACGACACCGGCGCCCGTGCCTCGACCGGCCAGCAGTTCGCGGTGGCCGAGCGACGCGGGGACTGGACGGCGATCTGGTACCTGGGCCAGAAGGCCTGGTTCCACGACCCCAGGGGGCACCGCACCGCCCTGCCGGCCACGGGCCTGCTGGTCAGCCCGAAGGAGGGCCGCGGCGAGGTCCCGGTGTACGGGCGCGCCTACCCGGAGGCGTCCGCCTACCCGGCGGGGGTCCCGGTGCAGCCGGAGGCCCCGCTGCCGTACCGGCTCCTCGCGGGCCAGAGCTACGCGGTGGGCCAGGCGACGCACGGCGAGTACTACCGGGCGGTCACCTTCGACGCCTCCCAGCACGTGGTGGTGCGGGGGGAGCAGCTCTACTACGAGATCCAGTTCGGCCACCGGGTGGCCTGGGTCAAGGCCGAGGACGTGACCCTGCGGCCCTCCTGGGCCCCGCTCAGCCCTGCTGGAACATCTCCGCGGGGAGGGGCTTGAGCAACTGGTAGAGGTCGTCGGTGATCGGGCGGTCCCAGGTCGCGATGGTGACCAGGACGCCGTCGCTGCGATCGAACTGCGTGCAGGCGATGCGCCCCTCGGAGAGCTTCACCTTGCGCACGATCAGCAGGTTGTCACCGTGCATGACCGGGGTGTCCTCGGTGCCGACGACCTCGACCGGCTCGTCGTTGCCGAGGGCCAGCAGCAGCTGGGCGACCTCGAAGGGGATCTGGCCCTCTTCGAGGTCGCGGGCGGGCGAGCCCTCGGGGAGGTTGCCGATCAGCATGGCGGGACCGCGCCCGCCGAAGAGGTCGTAGCGCAGGAAGATGCCCTGGCAACTGCCGTCCTCCCCGGGCAGCAGCCCGGCGCCGAGTTCGCCCGGCCAGTCGCCCGGGTCCATGGCCAGGACGTCGAATTCCGGCCCTGTGGGCGTTGCGGCGCTGCGGCGGCGGAGGAACGACATGCGCCCATCGTACGGTCCCCGGGCCGCCCGTGTGCCCGGGGTCGCGTCGCTACGGGGCGAGCGCCCGGGACAGGCCCGCCCGGTCGGTGCCGATCTTGCGGTAGACGGCGGAGAGCAGACGGGTGACGCCCTCCACGTCGGTGTCCAGACCTGCGGCGATCTGCTCGTCGTCCTCACCCCGGGCGGTGAGGGCGTCGGTCTCCGTCGTACGGAGCCTGCGCGGGCGCAGTCCGGCGGCGGCGAGTTCGTCGCGGGCGCGCTCGGCCAGTTGGTCGGCACCGCAGTGGACGGCGGTCTCCAGACCCCGGTAGAGCTGCTCGGCCGCCTCGTGGAGCCGGGCCTCGCGGCGCAGGGCGGCACCGTGGTCGACCAGGGCCCGGGCCAGCTCGTAGCCGGCCGGTGAGCGCTCCAGGTGCGTGACCGCCTCCTGCAGCAGCTTGAGCCGGTCGGGTTCCGCGGCCACCTCGGCGCAGACCCGCAGCGCCTGGCCGATCGAGGACGCGGTGCCGTACTGGCGGGCGCGTTCGACGGCGTCGGCTGCGGTGGCACGGGCCCGCTCCGGGGTGTCCCGGGCCTCGGCGAGCGCGAGGTGGAGCTTCCACGGGGACCAGGCGGGATTGCGCATGCCCCGGGGGTCGAGCCGGCGGCCGCACGCCTCGAGCTGGGCGATGGCCTCGTTGACCATGCCCCGGGCGAGCAGCAGTTCGCCGTAGACGGTCTGGGCGTCGGGGAAGGTGACGGCCGCCGGGAAGGGCTCGCAGAAGTCGTACTCGTCGGCGAGGGCCGCGGCCTCGCGCAGCCGGCCCCGGGCGAGCAGGATCTCGACGAGGATCGCCACGGTGTACCAGACGACCGGGGTGCCGCGGCCGACGCGGTCGGCGAGCCGCAGGCCGTCGCGGGCGAAGTCCTCGGCCTCGGCGAGGCGCCCGCGGCGGTAACGCACGTACCCGAGCAGGGAGTAGCCGAAGGCGAGGTGGGCGCCGCGCCATCCCTGGCGCTCGTAGTCGCCGATGCCGGCGGCGAAGAGCTCCTCGGCGCGGCCGGGCCGGTCGGCGTACATGTACGTCATCGCGACGAGGACCGGGACCTCGAAGCCGAAGTCCTCGCTGGCCCAGGGCAGTCCGCCGTCCAGGGCGCGGTCGGAGTGCCGCAGCGCGGTCTCGGCGGGCTCGCCGCGCAGGGTGGCGTCCCAGGCGCGCAGGCCGATGATGTAGCGCTCGGTCAGGTCGCGTCCGGTCAGCCGGTCGGCCAGGCGGGCCAGCCGGCGGGAACGGGCCGGGGAGTCGGGTTCGTCGGAGCGGAAGGCGTCCCACATGAACTGCTCTTCCTGCATCCGCAGCCGGGCCCGCGCGTTGGTGGCGGTCCGGGCGGCCTGTCCGACGGTGTCCGCGGCCTCGCCGAGCCGGTCGGAGTGGGCCAGCGCCTGGGAGAGCCGGTAGGTGATCGCGTCGCGCAGCGCCGGGTCGACGACGGGCTCCTCGAGCGCGGCGCGCAGGTGGTTGACGGTGGTCGCCGGCTCGGTGAGCAGGGAGGAGCAGCCGAGCTCGAACAGCACGGCCGCCCGGTCCTCGAACGGGGGCGGCTCGCGCAGGGCCCGCGCCAGGTAGCGGCGGGCCGCGTCGGGGGCGCCGGCCCGGGCGGTGTCCCGGGCGGCCTGGCGCAGCTGGCCGACGACCCAGGGGTCGCCCTCGGGGTGGGTCTCCAGCAGGTGGCGGGCGGCGGCGGAGGGGCCGAGCCCGGCGTCCACGACGGACCAGGCGGCCTGGCCGTGCAGGGCGACCCGGACGGCGTCGGGGATGGCCCGGTACACGGCGGTGGCGATGAGGGGGTGGACGAACTCCAGGACGTCGCTGCCGGTGAGGATGCGGGCCTTGCGGAGCCGGTCAGCGGCGTCGGCGGCCTCCTCGCCGCCCAGGCCCGCCACGCTCGCGGCGATCGCCGGCGAGATGGACGTGCCGAGGACGGCCGCGGCCCACGCCATGCGGACGGTGGAGGTGCCCAGGCGTTCCAGGCGGGCGATGAGTCCGCTGCCCTTGGCGGCGGCGGCGAGGTCGCGCAGGAGGTGCGCGCTGGACTCGTCGGGGCGCAGCGCCCGGTCGAGGACCTTGGCGGTGAGCTCCACGGCCTCGAAGGGGTTGCCGGCGGTGACGGCCCAGGCCTCGCGGCAGAACGCGTCGTCGGCGTGGTCGCCCACGGCGTCGCGGATGAGCCGGCCGATGGCGGCGGCGCTGAGCGGTTCCAGACCGAGCGGGCGGGTGCCGGAGCGGTCGGGGAGGCCGCGGAACGCCTCGGCGTGGGCGGGGAGTTCGTCGGGGCGGTAGGCCACGACGACGAGCATGGGGAGTTCCTCGGCGCGCGGTGCGAAGGCGGCCAGCCAGCCCAGGGACTCGGGGTCGGCCCAGTGGGCGTCGTCGAGCACGAGGACCACGGGGGCACGCCGGACGGCGATGTGGGTGAGGACCCAGTCGAGTCCGTCCGCGAGGCCCTGCGGGTCCGGGGGCGCGCCCTCGCCGTCGGTGCACAGCCCCAGGGCGGGGCCGACGATGCCGTACCAGCTGCCGAGGGTGGTGCGGAGCACCCCGTCACCGGCTCCGGCGAGCTGGGGCTGGAGCAGCTGGCGTGCGACGTGGAAGGCGACGCCCTGTTCCTGGTCGCCGCCGCGGGCGTACAGGACGGTGCAGCCGAGGGCGGAGGCCCGGCGCCGGGTCTCCGCGAGCAGGGTCGTCTTGCCGAGGCCCGCGGGGGCCGCGAAGGCGAGCACGCCGCCGCGCCGTGTGCCGGCGCGGGGGTGGTCCCCCTCGGCCCGTATGCCCGTGAGTTCGGCCAGCGCCTCGTCGACGGCCACGAGCTCGGCCTCGCGTTCGAGGAGCGGTCGCCGGGACTTCGGTGTGCGCCGCGCCATAGTGCACCCCCTGCCCCTGATCCGGCGCGCGCCGGGGCGCGCCGGTGATGCTCGGACGCCTGTCCGGTGGCACCTCAGCGTACGCCACCAGGGACCCTGCGTGAGTACATAAATGTGAAGTGGTGACGGCTGTTCACAATCGTCCGCGGAATGATCGACCGTGCTCGATCAGGTGCGCCCACGTGCGGGAACGCATCACCGTGATGCCCCCGGCACATGCCGGAACGGCAGCGGTACGACGGCCTGTCAGGTGCATTCCCCGGGGACGCCGCGGGCGCGGGAACCGGGGGCACCAAGGCCTCCGGGGCGCGCCCGGCCGGGTGCGCCGGCAGCCCGTCGTCGTGGACGGGGCGGGCTGCCCGGCGCGCCCGTGAGCTTCCGTCAGGTGAGGTCGAACTCGCCGTCGCGGGCCCCGAGGACGAAGGCCCGCCATTCCGCCGGGGTGAAGATCAGCGAGGGCCCCTCGGGGCTCCGGCCGTCCCTCATGGCGATGTAGCCCTCGACGAAGGCGATCTGGACGTCTCCTGTGCCCTGGCTGCTCGACTGCCATGTTGCGTTGGCCAGATCAAGCTGCGGCTTCTTCCCGTTGGCCAACGGCGATCCGATCGTGCTCTCGGCCACGTCCGCTCTCCTCCCGACTCCGTCGTCCGGGCCAGCCTAGCGACCGTGCCGGGGCCCGGACAGGTCATGGAAGAACCTGCCCGGACCCGGTACCGGTTCATGCCCGCTTCACTCTCCGGGGTGCCCGGATCCGACCACCCACATGGCGAAGAACTGCGAACCCCCGCCGTACGCGTGACCCAGCGCCAGGCGTGCGCCGTCCACCTGGTGGCCGCCCGCCGTGCCGCGCACCTGGAGGGCCGCCTCGGCGAAGCGGATCATCCCCGAGGCACCGATCGGGTTGGTGGACAGCACACCACCCGAAGGGTTGACGGGCAGGTCGCCGTCGAGCTCCGTCACCCCCGACTCGGTCAGCTTCCAGCCCTCGCCCTCCTGGGCGAAGCCGAGGTTCTCCAGCCACATCGGCTCGTACCAGGAGAAGGGCACGTACATCTCCACGGCGTCGATCTGCCGCCGCGGATCGGTGATGCCCGCCTGCCGGTAGACGTCGGCCGCGCAGTCGCGTCCGGCCCGGGGGCTGACGAAGTCCTTGCCCGCGAACATCGTGGGCTCGCTGCGCATCGCCCCGCCGTGCACCCACGCCACCGGTCCGGGGGCGCGGCGCCCGCCGGCCCCGTCGGTGAGCACCATCGCGCAGGCGCCGTCGGAGGACGGGCACGTCTCGGAGTAGCGGATCGGGTCCCAGAGCATGGGCGAGGAACGCACCTTCTCCAGGGTGATGTCCTGTTCGTGCAGATGGGCGTACGGGTTCCTCAGCGCGTTGCGCCGGTCCTTGTACGCGACGAGGACGCCGACGGTGTCGGGCGCGCCGGTGCGCCGCATGTAGGCGCGCACGTGCGGCGCGAAGAACCCGCCCGCCCCGGCCAGCAGGGGCTGCTGGAAGGGGACGGGCAGCGACAGCCCCCACATCGCGTTGGACTCGGACTGCTTCTCGAAGGCGAGCGTCAGGACGGTGCGGTGCACCCGCGCGGCGACCAGGCTGGTCGCGACGAGCGCGGTGGAGCCGCCCACGGAGCCCGCGGTGTGCACCCGCATCATGGGCTTGCCGACCGCGCCGAGGGCGTCGGCGAGGTACAGCTCGGGCATCATCACGCCCTCGAAGAAGTCCGGGGCCTTGCCGATGACGACCGCGTCCACGTCCGCCCAGGTCATCGACGCGTCCACCAGGGCACGCTGCGCCGCCTCGCGGACGAGTCCCGCGATGGACACGTCGCGCCGCGCCGAGGTGTGGTGGGTCTGGCCGACGCCGACGACCGCGACGGGTTCCTTGCCGGTCACCGCGCTCATCGGTCCTCTCCTTCCAGGACGGCGACCAGGTTCTGCTGCAGGCAGGGCCCGGACGTGGCGTGGGCGAGCGCGCGGCGGGACTCGCCGCGATGGATGCGGGCGGCGGCCTCGCCGAGCCGGATCAGGCCGGCGGCCATCACGGGGTTCGCGGCGAGCGGGCCGCCCGAGGGGTTGACCGTGACGTCGTCCCCCAGGCCGAGTGCCTTGCGGAGCACAACTTCCTGGGAGGTGAAGGGGGCGTGCAGTTCCGCGGTGTCGACGGGTGCGTCGAAGGCCCCGGCGCGTTGCGCGGCCAGCCGGGCGGAGGGTGAGTCGGTGAGGTCTCGGACGCCGAGCGCATGGGCCTCGATGCGGTGGTCCATGCCGCGGATCCAGGCGGGGCGCTCGCACAGCCGCCGGGCGGTGTCCCCGGCGGCCAGCACCACCGCGGCCGCGCCGTCGCCGACCGGCGGGCAGTCGCCCCGGCGCAGCGGCCGCACCACGTACTCGCCCTGCGGCCGGTCGCCGGACTCCTGGGCGTACGGATTGCTCCCGGCGGCGGTCCGGCTGCGGCCGGCGACGGCGGCGAGCGCGCCTTCGTCCGTGTCGCCCGCGTCGATCAGCGCCTGGGCCTGGAGCGCGGCCAGGGCGACGGAGTCGGGCCACAGCGGTGCCAGGTAGTAGGGGTCGAGCTGGCGGGTCAGCACGTCCCGCAGCCGCCCCGGCGAGGACTTGCCGTAGGAGTAGACCAGGGCGGTGTCGGCCTCGCCGGTGAGGAGCTTGACCCAGGCCTCGTACAGCGCCCAGGCCCCGTCGGTCTCCACGTGCGACTCGGAGATCGGCGGCCAGGCCCCGACCCCGTCGAGCGCCATGGTGAAGGAAAAGGCACGCCCCGCCAGGTAGTCGCAGGAGCCCGAGCAGGTGAAGCCGATCTCGCCCGCGGTGAGGCCTACCCGGCCCAGCACCTCGTGCAGCACCGGCATCAGCATCTCGACCTCGGAGAGGGTCGCGCTGTCGCGCACGTGCCGGGTCTGGGCGAAGGCCACGATGGCCACGTCCCGGCGCGCCTGCGCAGTGGTCGCCGTGGTCACAGCAGCTCCTTGTAGGTGTCGTAGTCGGCGTCGGGCTCGCCGGTGGGCCGGTAGTGGTCGGGGTAGCGTCCGTCGCCGGTCCATACGGGCTCCACGCGCAGGCCCATGCGCACCTGGTCGTACGGGATGCCGCCGATGCGTCCGTGCAGGGCGAGGCCGGCGCCGTCGAGGGCGATGTGGGCGTAGACGTAGGGCACCTCGATGGCGACGCCCTTGGCCTTGATGTTGACGATGCAGAAGGTGGTGACCGTGCCGCGCGGGCCGACCTCGACCTGTTCGTCGGTGGCGACGCCGCAGGTGGGGCACGCGCCCCGGGGCGGGACGTAGACCTTGCGGCAGGAAGGGCACCGCTCGCCGACAGTGCGGTGCCCGGCGAGGGCGGCGAGGTAGCGGCTCTGGGCCCGGCCCGGGGCGTAGGTGTACTCCAGCCGGGCGGGCACGGTGATGCCGGTGACGGGTTCGGCGAACGCGCCGGTGTGCGCGGTCGCCGCGGCCGCCCCGGCGGCGTCGTCGTCCGCGGCGGGTTCGAAGCACGCGATGTCGGTGACGGCGCCGGTGCGCCGTCCGGCCCAGCGGACGCGGACGCGCATGCCGGTGCGCACCGCCTCCGGGCCGGGTGCGTCCAGGACGTGCAGCAGCGCGGTGTCGGCGCCGTCGAGGCGGACCAGGACCCAGGCGAAGGGGGTGGTCAGCGGCTGCTGCGGCCGCGGCGACGGGTTCCAGGCCCAGGTCGTGACCGTGCCGGTGGTGCCGACCTCGACGAGGTCGCGCAGTTCCTCGGCGGTGACCGGGTCGTACTCGACGGGCGGCACGAGCACCCGCCCGTCCCCGGTGCGCACGCCGAGGACGGTCCGCTCGCGCAACCCGGTGAGGAAGGCGCTCTGCACCGGGCTGAGGGAGCGGGTGAAGGGGAACTCGACGACGAGGGGCGCGGTGAGCGGTTCGGGCATGGCGGTGATGACCTCCCGTGTCAGGCGCGGCGGTAGACGGGCGGGCGCTTCTCGCCGAAGGCCCTGGCGCCCTCCTTGGCGTCGGCGGTGGCGAAGACTGGCCCGCCGCGCTCCAGTTCGGACCTCAGTCCCTCGGCCTCGGTCATCTCCGCGGTCTCGTAGACCGAGGCCTTGACGGCCTCGACGGCCAGCGGGCCGTTGGCGTTGACCAGTGCGGCGATCTCCAGCGCCTCGTCCAGGGCGGTGCCGTCGGGGACCACGTGGCCGATCAGCCCGATCCGCTCGGCCTCGGCGGCGGTGTAGGGGCGGCCGGTGAGCAGCATCTCCAGGGCGTGCGTACGTGGTATCTGGCGGGCGAGGCGGACGGTGGAGCCGCCGATGGGGAAGAGGCCGCGGCGCACCTCGAACAGGCCGAAGACCGCGCTCTCGCCCGCGACGCGGATGTCGGTGCCCTGGAGGATCTCGGTCCCGCCGGCCACGCAGGGCCCCTCGACGGCGGCGATCACCGGCTTGCGGGGGCGGTGGTGGCGCAGCATCGCCTTCCAGTGCAGGTCGGGGTCGGCGGTGAGGCGCTCCCGGTACTGCTGCCCCGCCATGCCTCCGTTCGCGGCGAGCGCCTTGAGGTCCATGCCGGAGCAGAAGGCTCCGCCGGCGCCGGTGAGGACCACGGAGCGGATCGCGTCGTCCTGGTCGGCCTCCAGCCAGCCGTCGTGGAGGCCCACGAGCATCGGCAGGGAGAGCGCGTTGCGCGCCTCCGGCCGGTTGAGGGTCAGTACGAGTGTCGCGCCGACGCGCTCCACCGTGAGGTGTTCGGTGCCGCCCATCGCGTCCTCCCGCCTCTGGTACCGGACCTAGAACAGGTTGCAGTAGGTGCAGGTCGAGTTCAATACTTTTCTGACTGTCAGTCAGATTCTTGCCGCGGGACCCCTTCACAGCCCCCCTGCGGGGTGCTCTGATGACCGGCTGGGAGCCGGACGCGCACCCGGTCCCCCGGCCCCGGTGAGGAGGAGCCGTGGAGTACAACCTTGCCGACCTCTTCGAGTCGGTCGCCGACACCGTGCCCGGCCGCGAGGCACTGGTGCATCTCGACCACCCCGGCACGGGGGCCGAGCGCCGGCTCACCTACGCGCAGCTCGACGCGGCGGCCAACCGCCTGGCGCACCACCTGGCGGACCACGGCGTCGCCCCCGGCGAACACGTGGGCCTGCACCTCCTCAACGGCGTCGAGTACCTGCAGACGGCGCTGGCCTGCATGAAGATCCGCGCCGTCCCGGTCAACGTCAACTACCGCTACGTGGCGGACGAGCTCGTCTACCTCTACCGCGACGCCGACCTCACGGCGCTCGTCTTCGACGCCGGGTTCACCGGCCGCGTCGCGGCGGCCCTGCCCCGTACCGAACGGCTGCGCCACCTGGTACGGGTCGGCGACGCGCCACCGGACGCGCCCGAACCCGCCGTCGCACCGGTCGGCTTCGCCGACGCCGAGGCCTCCGGATCGCCCGCCCGCGACTTCCCCGCCCGCTCCGCCGACGACCGCTTCATCATCTACACCGGCGGCACGACCGGCATGCCCAAGGGCGTCATGTGGCGCCACGAGGACCTCTTCTTCTCCGGCATGGGCGGCGGCGCCCCCACCGGCGTCCCCGTCTCCCGCCCCGAGGAACTCGCCGAACGGGTCGCGGCCGGCGGTGAGGGCCTGGTCTTCTTCCCCACCGCGCCGCTCATGCACGGCACCTCCACGCTGACCGCCTTCATCGGCTTCCACTACGGCCAGAAGGTCGTCGTCCACAGCAAGTACGCACCCGTGGAGGTGCTGCGCACGATCGAGCGCGAGAAGGTCACCAGCGTCTCGCTGGTCGGCGACGCCATGCTGCGTCCCCTCGCCGACGCCCTGGCCGGACCGCTCAAGGACACCGACGTCTCCTCGCTGTTCAGCCTCTCCAGTTCCGGCGCGATCCTCTCCGAGACCGTGCGCGCGCAGTTCCAGGCGCTCGCCCCGAACTGCATGATCCTCAACAACTTCGGCTCGTCCGAGTCCGGCTTCAACGGCACCGCCACGGACGACGCCGGTCCGCGCAGGGGCTTCCGGCTGCGCGTCAGCACGCACATCGCCGTCGTCGACCCCGCCTCCCTGGGGCCCGTGGCCCCAGGTGAACCGGGGCGCATCGCGCTGCGCGGCCACGTGCCGCTCGGCTACTACAACGACCCCGGCAAGACCGCCCAGACCTTCTTCGAGCGCGACGGCGAGCGCTGGGTGCTGCTCGGCGACATGGCCACCGTCGACGACGAGGGCATCGTCACCGTGCTCGGACGCGGCTCGCAGTGCATCAACACCGGCGGCGAGAAGGTCTACCCGGAGGAGGTCGAGGAGGCGCTGAAGGCCCACCCCGACGTGTACGACGCCCTGGTGGCCGGTGTCCCCGACCCGAAGTGGGGCCACCACGTCTCGGCCGTCGTCCAGCTGCGCGAAGGCGCCCCGGCGCCCTCCCTGGAGGAGATCCAGACCCACTGCCGGGCCCGTCTCGCCGGCTACAAGGTGCCGCGCAGCCTCGTCATCACCCCCCTCATCCAGCGCTCCCCCAGCGGCAAGGCCGACTACCGGTGGGCCCGCGAGACGGCCGCGCAGGGAGCTGCCTGCGGCTGAACACCGAGGTGAGCCGAGCGCGGGGGCACCCGATGGCCGCGAGCCCCTGCGCACGCGCGGCGGGGGTACTTAAGGTGTGCCCATGACGCGTCTCGAGCCCCAACGCACCGCACTTGTCCTGATCGACCTGATGGAACGCATCGTGGAGCTGCCGTTGGCTCCGCGGTCCGGCGAGGAGGTCGTGCTGGCGTCGCTGGGACTCGCGACGGCCTTCCGGGAGGCGGGGGCGCCGGTCGTCCTGGTGCGCGTGGAGCGCCCCGGGGTCGACGAGCAGCCGCCGGGGAGCGAGCTCGTCGAAGGGCTGGAGCGGGAGGGCGACCTCGTGATCGTCAAGCGGACCGTGGGCGCCTTCCACGGGACCGGCCTGGACGAGGAGTTGCGGGAGCGCGGCGTCGGCACGCTCGTGATCGCCGGCATCGCGACGAACATGGGCGTCGAGTCCACGGCCCGCGCGGCGGCCGACCACGGGTACGCACTCCACTTCGCCGAGGACGCGATGACCGCGCTGAGCGCGGCGGAGCACGAGGCCGCCGTGACGCTGGCCCTCCCGCGCTTCGGGACCGTGGCCCCGGCGGGGGAGCTGGCGAAGGCCCTGTGGAGCTGATCGGCGCGGGCCGCGACGCCGACGTCTACGCCCTGGACGGCACGCGGGTCCTGCGCCGCTACCGGCACGGCGGTTCGGCCCACGAGGAGGCCCGCCTGATGGCCCACCTCGCCGGCGTGGGGTTCGCGGTGCCCCGGGTGCACGACGCGGACGGCACCGACCTCGTCATGGACCGCCTGACGGGCCCCACCATGGCCCGGGACCTGGCCCGCAGGCCCTGGCGGGCGTACGCCCACGGACGGTTGCTGGCCGGGCTGCAGGCGTCCCTCCATGCCGTCCCGGCGCCCCGCTGGCTCGGCCGCCGCTTCACCTCCGGGGATCCCGCCCGGGACCGCGTCCTCCACCTGGACCTGCACCCGGAGAACGTGATCCTCACCCCGGAGGGACCGGTGCTGATCGACTGGAGCAACGCCGCGGCGGGCGACCCCGCCGCCGACACCGCGCTGACCGTCGCCATCCTGCGCGGCGTCGGCCTGGGCCCCGTCCGGGACGTCGGCCTGCGCGTCTTCGTCGCCGGATTCCTCCACGCCGCCCCCGCCGACCCGGCGCCGAGGATGGCCGAGGCGATCGCCGCGCGCCTCGCCAACCCCAATCTGCTGCCCGCCGAGGAACAAAGGCTCCGGCGCTTCGCCCGCCGCTCGCCGGAGGTCAATTGACTCGCGGACCCTCCGGCACCGCCCCTAGCCTGGCCCGATGGCCCACCAGGTGATCGTGCTCAACGGCGGCTCCAGCTCCGGCAAGTCGGGCATCGCGCGCTGCCTGCAGGCGGTGCTCCTGCCGGACCCGTGGCTGACGTTCGGCTCCGACACGCTCGTCGACGGCCTGCCCGCCGGGCTGCGGGGCTCCGGGGCCGGGGCGGGCATCGGCTTCGGTGCCGACGGGAGCGTGTCGGTCGGCGCCGCCTTCCGGGCCCTGGACGAGGCCTGGACGGCCGGTATCGCTGCCATGGCGCGGGCCGGTGCCCGGGTCGTCGTCGACGAGGTGTTCCTCGGCGGCCCCGCCTCGCAGGACCGCTGGCGGCGGGCCCTGGACGGCCTGGAGGTGCTGTGGGTCGGCGTGCGCTGCGCCCCCGAGGTGGCGGCGGGCCGGGAGATCGCCCGGGGCGACCGGGTACCGGGCATGGCGGCGGCGCAGGCGGAGGCGGTCCACCGGGGAGTCGTCTACGACATCGAAGTGGACACGACACGCATGGAGTCCATGGAGTGCGCGCGGGCCGTCGCGGCCCATGTGTCACCTGTGTGACGTACCCGACTCCGGAGGGGACAGACCGGCGGTCCGTGTGTTTGCATGGGTCCATGCGCACGAACATCTGGAACCTCGGCCCCCTGTGGCCGGGACGCCGTGCGCACCACTTCGACCAGAGCTGTCGCCGGGGCTGACCTCCGTAGCCCCGACCACCCCATGACCTGCCCCCCCCCCCGCCCAGGCGGGGCACGTCGTGTTCCCGCTCTGGAGCCCTTCCCATGGCCCTGCACCACCGGGCGAGCGGTCCCACCCCGCTCGTCCTCCCCCAACTGCGCGCGCTCGTCCGCGGCTACGCCGCCGCCGTCGAGGCCGGTGTGCACCTGCCCGTCCACCTGCCCGACCGCCGCTGGTACACCCGGCTGCACCAGGACCCCTACGTGGACGTCTGGCTGATCACGTGGCCGTGCGACACGTCCACCGAACTGCACGACCACGCGGGCTCGCTCGGTGCCCTGACCGTCGTCGGCGGCACGCTCACCGAGCACCGCTGGCTCCACGACGAGCGGGGCCACGGCAGCATCGCGACCCGCGAACTCGCCGCGGGCGGCAGCGCGGCCTTCCCGCTCGGGCACGTCCACGACGTCGTCAACGTCTCCGCCGCGCCCGCGGTGAGCGTGCACGCCTACTCGCCGCCCCTGACGGCGATGTCGTACTACGCGGTCGACGCCGCGCGCTCGCTGCGGCGCACGCGTACCGTGCTGACGGACGAGCCGGAGCCCTCCGCGGTGCCCCGCGCCGTCCCCCTGTCACGCGCCCTGGCCGTGACCGCGTCCGCGTCCACGACCGCTCCGGAGGCCGCCCGATGAACCCGTCCGCCACCGTCAGGTCCGGCATCGACCGGATGCTCGACCGCGCCCGGGCCCGGCTGGACCGGGTCGGGCCCGACGACGCGGCGGCCGAGATCGCCGCGGGTGAGGCACTGCTGGTCGACATCCGCCCGGCCGCGCAGCGGGCCCTGGAGGGTGAGTTCCCGGACGCCCTGGTGATCGAGCGCAACGTCCTCGAATGGCGGCTGGACCCGCTGAGCGACGCCCGCGTCCCCGAGGCCACCGGCCCCGACGTGCGCTGGATCGTGGCGTGCTCCGAGGGCTACACCTCCAGCCTGGCGGCGGCCTCGCTGCTGGACGTCGGCCTGACCCGGGCCACCGACCTCGAGGGCGGTTTCCAGGCGTGGCTGCGGGCCGGGCTGCCGGTCAAGGGCGGGGCGCCGGAAGGAGCCCCCTGACCTCGGCGAGGAAGTCCGCCGGGCGCTCCTGGTGGACCAGGTGCCCCGCCTCCACCGTCACCAGCCGCGCCCCCGGCACCCGGGCCGCGACGGCCGCGATGCCGTCCTGGGGGACGTGGCTGGCCGCCCCGCCGGCGAGGACCAGGGTGGGGCAGTCGATCGTCGCCAGCAGGTCCCACCAGCCCGGGTCGGGGGCGTTGCGCCAGCGGTTGACGGCCGCGATGACCCGCCAGTCGCACGTCTCGTCCCCCTCGGGGCCGGACGGCACGGCCCGCGGTGGCACCTCCGGGTCCGGCGGCACGGGCTCCTCCAGGACGAGGGCCGCCAGCCGGGTCGACACCTTCGCCGCCACCAGGTAGGCGACGACCGCGCCCATCGAGTGCCCGGCCAGCACCACCCGCTCCGGGCCGAGGGTGTCCAGGAAGGCCACGACGTCGTCGCGCATGGCCTCGAAGGCGTACTCGCCCGGCCAGTCGCTGGCGCCGTGGCCGCGCAGGTCGGGCGCGTACACCCGGTGGGCCGAGGCCAGCGCGGGCGCGACCGGCTGCCAGTCGGCGCCGTCCAAGCCGCGTCCGTGGAGCAGGACGAGCGGCGGCGCGTCCGCCTCGCCCCAGCTGCGGTAGGCCATCCGGATGCCGTTCACCTGCACGGTGTGGAGATCGCTCACCCGGGCGACGCTACCCGCCGACCGGAGACGTCACTCGTCCGGGCGTCACCCGTTCCGGTCCGCCCACCGCGAACAGGCCCGCTCCCGCGGGCGTCAGTGCGGGACGACGGCCACCGGGCAGGCCGCGTGGTGCAGCACCGCGGCCGCCACGGGGCCCAGGTGCGGGCCCGCGCCTCCGTGCCGGTTCCGGCACCGTCCGACGACCAGCAGCGAGGCGCCGGCCGCCGCGTCCACCAGGGGCTGCGCGGCGTTGCCCGCGGCGACCTCCTCCGTGATCTCCACACCGGGCGCCTTCTCCCGCCACGGCGCGAGGGCGGCCTGCACCGCGTGCCGCTCCGCCGCCGAGATCTCCGCGCCGCAGGTGGGGTCCATGGCCGCGGGGACGTATCCGTACGTCGGCGGGTACGACCACGCGTGGACCACCCGCAGCTGCACCCCGCGCCGCCGCGCGTGCTCCACCGCGAAGGCGATCACGTCGTCCGCGCCCTGCCGCAGGCTGAAGCCCAGCACCACGGGCCGCCGGTCGTCCCCGGCTCCCTCGTCCTGGCCGGTGCGGACGACCACGACGGGGCCCTCGGCGCGGGCCAGCGTCGCCTGCCCCACGGACCCGAGGAGGAAGCCGCTGAGCCCGCTCAGCCCCTGCGAGCCGAGCGCGAGCAACTCGCTGCGGCCCGCCTCCGCGACCAGCAGCTCCGCCGGCGGGCCGTCGGCCACGTCCGTCGTCACGGGCAGCTCCGGATAGCGCTCGGCGAGCTCCTGTGCGGCCTCGCGCACCACCGCGTCGCCGTACGGGTGTCCCCCGGCGTGCACCAGGCGCAGCGGCACCGATCTCCGCAGCGCCTCCCCCGCCGCCCAGTGCATGGCGGCGTGGCTTTCCGGCGAGCCGTCCAGGCCCACGGTGACGGGTCGGGTCATCGGATGTGCCTCCCTCGCCTCCACAGTAGGCGCCGCCGCCCCGCCCGGCGCCCCGGCGGACACGGCCGTCCGGCCGTCCGGGGGCCGGGCGGCCGGGCGGTCACAGCGGCCGTGCGCGGCCCTCCCAGTACGGGTCGCGGAGCCGGCGCTTGTAGAGCTTGCCGTTGGGGTCACGCGGCATCTCGGCGACGAAGTCCACCGACCGGGGGCGCTTGTAGCCCGCCAGGCGCTCCTCGCAGTGGGCCAGGACGGAGGCGGCCAGCTCCGGCCCGGGCTCGTGGCCGGGGGCGGGCTCGACGACGGCCTTGACCTGCTCGCCCCAGTCGTCGTGGGGGATGCCGAAGGCGGCCGCGTCGGCGACCGCGGGGTGGCTGAGGAGCGCGGCCTCGATCTCGGCGGGGTAGACGTTGACGCCACCGGAGATGATCATGTCGATCTTGCGGTCGCGGAGGTAGAGGTAGCCGTCCTCGTCCAGGTAGCCCAGGTCCCCGACGGTGAAGAAGTCGCCGATGCGGCTCGCCCGGGTCTTGGCCTCGTCCTTGTGGTAGCGGAAGCCGGGGGTGTTCATCCTGATGTAGACGGTGCCGAGTTCACCGGGCGGCAGCCGGTTGCCGTCGTCGTCGTGGACGGCGATCTCGCTGATCGGCCACGCCCTGCCGACCGTGCCGGGCTTCTTCAGCCACTCGGCGGCGGAGGCGAAGGTGCCGCCGCCCTCGCTGGCCGCGTAGTACTCCTCGACGCACGGCCCCCACCACTCCAGCATGGCCCGCTTGATGTGCTCGGGGCAGGGCGCGGCGCCGTGGATGGCGTGCCGCATCGAGGAGACGTCGTGGCGGCTCCTGACCTCTTCCGGGAGGGCCAGCAGCCGGTGGAACTGCGTCGGCACCATGTGGGTGTGCGTGCAGCGGTGGACGTCGATCAGCCGCAGCATCTCCTCGGGCGTCCACTTGTCCATCAGGACGACCGGGTGGCCGATGTGCAGCGCGGCGCCGGCGAACTGCAGCACCGCCGTGTGGTACAGCGGCGAACAGACGAGGTGGACGTTCCCGTCGAAGGGGCGGATGCCGAAGATGCCGAGGAAGCCGCCGAGGTGGGTCTCCTCGGGAGGCCTGCCGGACAGGGCGCGCCGGATGCCGCGGGGGCGGCCGGTGGTGCCGGAGGTGTAGTTCATGACCCAGCCGGTGGTGCGCTCCCTCGGCGGGGTGCCGGGCATGCCGGCCTGCAGGTCCGCGTACGGGCGGAAGCCGTCGATGCCCGTGGCGCCGACGGCGTACCGGCGTGTCCCGGGCAGTCCCGCCTCGTCGGCGGCGGCGCGTGCCTGGTCACCGAAGCGCTCGTGGGCGACGAGCACCTTCGCGCCGGAGTCGGCGACGATCCAGGCGATCTCGGGCCCCACCAGGTGGTGGTTGACCGGGACGAGGTAGAACCCGGCCTGGAAGGCGGCGAGGTACGCCGTGAGGAACACGGCGCCGTTCGGCAGCACGACCGCGAAGGCGTCGCCGGTCCGCAGGCCGGCGGCGCGCAGTCCGTGGACGAGGCGGTTGGACTCCTCGTGCAGCCGCCGGGCGCTCCACCGGTCGCCGTCGGGAGAGGTGAGCACGACCCGTTCCGGGTCGGCGGCGGCCTGGGCCCAGAACCCGTTGGGGGCGTTCGCCGTGGTCGGTGTCATGGGTGCCGCCTCCTCAGGTGCGTCCGGCGATGCGGTTGATGCGGTCGACGGCCCGCTCGAAGCCGCGGGTCAGGTCGTCGAAGACCGCCTGGACGCTGCGTACTTCACGCATCTGTCCCACGATCTGGCCGACCGGCGTGCCGAGCAGCGGCGCCACCTCGTACTTCTGGATCCGGGTGATCGCGTCGGCGACCAGCAGGCCCTGCAGGGGCATCGGCAGCGCTCCGGGCCCGGCCGGGCCGTCCCAGGCGTCGGTCCACTCGGTGCGCAGCTGGCGGGCCGGTTTGCCGGTCAGGGCGCGCGAGCGGACGGTGTCCCCCGAGCCGGCCGCGAGGAGCTTGCGGACCAGGGCGGAGGAGGGGAGTTCTGCCTCCGTGGTGGTCAGCCACACCGAGCCCAGCCACACGCCCTGGGCGCCCAGCGCCAGTCCCGCGGCGACCTGCTCACCGGTGCCGATGCCTCCGGCGGCGAGCACGGGCAGCGGGTCCACGGCACCGACGACCTCCGGCACCAGCACCATGCCGGCGATCTCGCCGGTGTGGCCGCCGGCCTCGTAGCCCTGCGCGACGACGATGTCGATGCCCGCCTCCTGGTGGTGCCGGGCGTGCCGGGCGCTGCCGGCGAGGGCTGCGACGGGGACGCCCCGGTCGTGGGCGCGCCGTACGACGTCCGCGGGCGGGGAGCCCAGCGCGTTGGCGAGCAGGCCGATCGGGAAGTCGAAGGCGACGTCGAGCTGCGAGCGGGCCACCTGCTCCATCCAGCCCGTGATGCGCCAGCCGGTGGGGTCGCCCGGCTCCAGCTCGGGCACGCCGTGCTTGGCCAGCACCTCCCGGACGTACTGGCGGTGCCCTTCCGGGATCATCGCCTCGACGTCCGCCTCGGTGACGCCTTCGACCTTCTTGGCCGGCATGACGACGTCCAGCCCGTACGGCCGGCCGCCGGTGTGCGCCTCCATCCACTCCAGGCCCCGGGCCAGCTCGTCGGGCGCGGTGTAGCGCACCGCCCCGAGGACTCCCATGCCCCCGGCCCTGCTGATCGCGGCCGCGACGGCGGGGAACGGCGTGAAGCCGAAGATGGCGTGCTCGATGCCCAGCCTCTTGCTCAGCTCCGTCTCCATGGGGGCAGGATGCCCGAGCGGACCGGCCGGGGGAAGAGATTTTCTGATGCAGCGTCAGATTTTAGGGAAGCACACCTCTCCCCACCCGCCGTCGCGCAGGTCCCGGACGACCACCCGGCCGGGCCCCGCGGGCCCCGCGGGCCCCGCGGGCCCCGCACAGGCGGGCTCGCACGGATCGAGTTGTCCCGGCTCCGGGGAGAGGGCGGCGCCCGGCCCGAAGTACCCGCCGTCCAGGGCGAATTCCCACCGGCTCCCGCACCCTGCTGGCGCCGCCCGCTCGAGCGGCGCCGAGACGGGCCTGAGCCCCGTCGACTCCTGCCGGAAACCGCGGCCGCCGCACCACATCTCCACCACCGTGCGCGTGCTCAGCGCCGCGGCGGCGGCCGGCAGGAGCCACGCGGGGCCGAGCAGCGAGCCGAAGTACCCGGGGGCGGGAGCCTCCTGCCCTTCCCAGGAGTGCGGCTCGTCGAGGGTCACCGTGAAGGAGAGCTCAGCGGTGATCTCGACGAGCCCGCTCAGCGAATGCGACGGGGCGACCGCGGCCGCCGGGTGCATGACGTGCCCGGCGACGGCGGACAGCACGGCGGTCGGCAGCCGCGGATCGCCCTGCCCGAACCGGAAGTACCTCCCCGGCCAGGCGCGCACCCCCGCGTCGAAGTCCAGGACGGTGATGCGCGAAGCGTCGTACGACTGCCCGGTCATGGCCGCAGGCTATCCGCCGTCCGCCGTCGCGGATCAGGCGTCGGACCGGTCGAAGTAGTGGCCCTCCGCCAGGTCCTGGAGCAGCGCGGGGTGCTCCGGGCGCCACCCCAGGAGCTCCCTGGTGCGCGCGTTCGACGTCGGGTTGTCCAGCGTCACGAAGCTGGACAGGAAGCCGAGGTGCTCCTCCGCCGCCTCGCGCGGCACGCTCTTCACCGGGACGTCCAGGCCGCGCCCGATCGCCTCGGCGATCTCCCGGAACGGGATGCCCTCGTCACCGGCCCCGTGCAGCCGCGAGCCGGCCGGCGCCGCTTCCAGGGCCAGGCGGAACAGGCGCGCCGCGTCCAGGGTGTGGACAGCGGGCCAACGGGTGGCGCCGTCCCCCACGTACGCCGAGACGCCCTTGTCGCGCGCCATGCCGATCAGCCGCGGGACGAAGCCGTGCCGGTCGGACGGGCCGTGCACGGACGGGGCGAGGCGGACGACCGACGACCGGACCCCGCGCGCGGCGAGCGCGACGGCCGCGTTCTCCGCCTCGCCACGGGGAGATGCCGGGGGCGCCGCCTCGTCCTCCGTCCCGGGGCGGCCCGCGACGGCGGAGGCGAGCATCAGCGTGCCGGAGGTGATCACGAAGGGGCGTCCCGAGCCCTCGAGCGCGTCCCCCATCGCCTCGACGGCCCGCAGGTCGGTGGCGACTGCGCCCGCGTAGTCGGAGAAGTCGTGGCCGAAGGCCAGGTGGATGACGCCGTCGGCCTCCGTGGCGCCGCGGCGCAGGCCGTCGAGGTCCTCCAGGCTGCCGCGGTGGACCCCGGCCCCCACGGTCGTCAGGGCGGCGGCGGAACGGTCCGAGCGGGCGAGGCCGACGACCTCGTGCCCGGCCCCGAGGAGTTCGGCGACGACGGCGGTCCCGATGTGCCCGGTGGCGCCGGTGACGAATACACGCATGCTGCGATCCTTCGATGAGGTGGTGTGGTGCCGCCCCTCGCGCGGTGCCGGCGGCGCGGTCCGGGGCGGTCTCCATCGTGCGGGCCGGGACCACCCGCGGTCCAAGGCCCGTTCTGCACGGCGCAATGCGTTCCGGGCATCACCCCAGGTGGAAGGGGACGGGACGGACTAGGCTGGGCGTCATGTCCGAGTCCTCCTCCGCGCCGCCGGATCTCGACCTGCGGCTCGTGCGCTACTTCACGGCCGTCGCCGAGCACCGGCACTTCGGCCGGGCCGCCGAGGCGCTGCACGTCACGCAGCCGTCCCTGAGCCGGCAGGTCCGCCGCCTCGAGCAGCAACTGGGCGCGCGCCTGCTGGACCGCACCCCGCGGGGCACCGTCCTCACCGAGGCCGGGGAGGTCTTCCTGCCCCGCGCCAGGGCGCTGCTGCGCTCCGCCGCGAGTGCCGCGGCCGAGACCCGCGCCGCCGCCCGGCCCAGCCGGATCACCGTGGGCTACACCGCGGGCCTCATCGTCACCCCCGCGGTGCGGGAACTGCGCCACCGTCATCCCGACGCCGACGTGCGCACCCAGCACGTGCCCTGGAACGAGGCGAGCGCGGCACTGCTGGACCACCGGGTGGACGCGCTCGTCACGCGGCTGCCGTTCCCCACCGGCGGGCTGCACGTGACCGTGCTGTACGACGAACCCCGGGTGCTGGTGGTGCCACTGGACCACCGCCTCGCGGGCAAGGAGTCCGTCACGCTCGACGACATCGCCGGCGAACCCCTGCCCCGGGTACGGCAGTCGGACCCGTCGTGGAGCGCGTTCTGGCGGATCGACCCCCGCCCCGACGGCAGCCCGGCGCCGGACGGCCCCCTCATCGACGCCGTCGAGGACAAGTTCGAGGTGGTCGCCGCCGGGCAGGCCGTGACCATCTCGGCGGGCGTCCGCGGCGGCCTGCGCCCCGACCTCACCGCGATCCCCCTCGAAGACGTCGAGCCGAGCCACGTCGTCCTGGCGACCCGCGCCGGCGACGGCAACCGCCTCGTGGCGGCCTTCCGCAAGGCAGCGCAGTCCCGCCTGACCGGCCGCCCCTGAACGCGGAACCTCGCGCGCGGGGTTCCGGGCGCGCCAGGAGCGCAGCCCCGTGCGGGCCCGCAGGCGCTTCCGCCGAAGTGGTGCGGCCGCCACCGCCGAAGCCACCTCGACAGGCACGACGGACTGCGCCACGGCGTCCGCCGCGCCGGGTTCCCACCGGCCGCCCCTGAACCCGGAACCCGCGGCCGACCGCCGCAACCGGGTACTCGGCGCGCCAGGGCCACGGCGCCGGGAACACGGCCTACGCGTGCTCGTCGGAGGCAGGCCCGGCAGAACCCGTCCTCCGCGACTCCGGACCCGCAGCCGGAAGCCGCGACCGACTGCTCGGCACGCCGCTTCGACGGCGGCGGTGCGGCGACCACCGCCGAAGCGGCCCTCGACAGGCCCGGCGAGCTCCGCGGCGGCTTCTCATCGGCCGCCGACGGACACGGAACGCGCGCCCGGACAGCCGCCTCCGTCCCCGGAGTCGCACGGGTCATCCGATCGTCCGGTCAGCAGGGCAGGCCCAGTTGTTCGCGGCAGCGGGCCCGGTCCTCGTGGCTGGCCACCGTGTCGGGGTGCTCCGGGCCGAGGGTTCGCTCGCGGGCCTCCGCCACGGCCTCGTGGAGAGCCAGGGCCTCGCGCCAGTCCCCCAGCCAGCCCAGGGCGACGGCGATCTCGCGGCGGCTGACGAGCGTGTCGGGGTGGTCCGTGCCGAGCGCGCGGGTGCGGACCGCCGCGACGTCGCGGGCCTCGGCGAGGGCGTCGCTCCAGCGGCCGAGACGGCCGAGGCTGACCCCGAGGCCGTGCCGGGCGCGGAGGGTGTCGGGGTGGGCGGGGCCCGACAGGCGGGTGCGGAGGGCGACGAGGTCGGTGTAGAGCTCGTGGGCCTCGGCGCCGAGGCCCATCCGCCCCAGGCAGATGCCCAGTTCGTGGCGGGTGGCCAGGGTGTCGGGATGGTCGGCCCCCAGCAGTGCGGCCCGGGTCGCGGCGACGTGGGCGTAGGTGGCGCGGGCCTCCGGCCAGCGGTCGAGGAGCCCGAGCAGATGGCCGACCTCGCAGCGGGTGGTGAGCGTGTCGGCGTGGGCGGGGCCCAGGACGCGGGTGCGGGAGTCCGCGACCTGCGCCGCCAGCGCGTACGCCTCCTGCGTGCGGCCGAGCAGCCCGAGGGTGACGGCGAGGTTGTGCCGGCAGTGCAGGGTGTCGGGATGGTCGGTGCCCTGCCGCCCCTCGCGGGCGGCGAGCACCGCGGCGTACCCCTGGCGGGCCTCCTCGTGGCGGCCGAGCCGTCCGAGGGCATAGGCGGCCTCCTGCCGGGCGGCGAGCACGGCGGGGTGATCCGCGCCCAGGGCCTGCGCCCGGGCCGCGGCCACCTCCTCGTACGCGCGCAGCGCCTCGGCGTGGCGGCCGCCGCGGCTGAGGCACAGGGCGAGTTCGTAGCGGCTGGTGAGCGTGTCGGGATGGGTGGCCCCGAGCAGCCGTTCGCGCTCCTCGGCGACGGCGCGGTGCGACCGTTCGGCCTCGGACCAGCGGCCCAGCCGGGCGAGTCCGACGGCCGTGGTGTGCCGGCTCGCCAGGGCCGCGGTGCCGTGCATGCCGGGCGCCCCCGACCGCAGTTCCAGACGGCGCGCCCAGGAGGGCAGCCCGGGCTCGGGGCGGGTGCCGCCCTGCCCGCCCTGCCCGCCGTCCCGGAGCGTCTTGAGCCGTCCGGCCACGTCGGCGGCGCTCTGCGGGCGGTCCTCCGGGTTCTTGGCGAGCAGGTCGAGGACGAGCTGCTCCAGTTCCCCGGGCAGGTCGGGCCGGTGCTCGCGCGGCGGCCGGGGCGGAGTGTCGCGGTGGCCGACGAGGACGGCCCAGGTGTCGTCGAGATCGAAGGGCGGCGCGCCGGTGGCGATCTCGTAGAGGACGCAGCCGAGCGAGTAGAGGTCGCTGCGGTGGTCGATCCCGTCCTCGCCGCCGATCTGCTCCGGCGACATGTAGTGCGGGGTGCCCATGGCGACCCCGGTGCCGGTCAGCCGCGAGGTGAAGCCGATGTCGTGGCCGAGGCGGGCGATGCCGAAGTCGCAGATCTTCACGTCGCCGTCGGCGAGCCGCATGACGTTCGCCGGCTTCAGGTCGCGGTGCACGATGCCCCGGGCGTGGGTGTACGCCAGGGCCGCCGCGATCTGCACGGCGATGTCGGTGACGTCGGGGACGGGCAGCGGACGGCCCTCGTTGTCACCGAGCAACTGCCGCAGGTTGCGGCCGTCGAGCAGCTCCATGACGAGGAAGAGCACGCCCTCGCTCTCACCGAAGTCGTGGACGACGGTGACGCCGCGGTGCTGGAGCGCCGCCGCGACCCGTGCCTCGCGGCGGAAGCGCTCCCGCAGCACCCGGTGCACGGACGGGTCCAGTGAAGGGCTCGTCGGTTTCAGGCACTTGACCGCGACCTCCCGGCCCAGCGACTCGTCCAGCGCCTTCCAGACCTCGCCCATGCCGCCGCGCCCGATCCGCTCCCGCAGCCGGTAGCGGTCGCGCAGCAGTGTTCCCCCGTCGTACCGACCTGCCGTCATGGTGTGCGCCGCCCCCGGTCGTCCGCCTCTCCCCGTACCCAGTATGGCCGCGGGGGGCACGCTTGGGGACCCGCCGTTACCCCAGGGAACGCGCCTGTTCGCGCAGCCGGTGGGTGGACGGGTGCGTGCCGGGGCCGAGGCGTCCGACCGCCTTGAGGATGTGCCCGGGGGGCAGTTGCCAGCGCAGGTAGGAGGGGACCGTGCGCAGCAGCAGGCCCGTGCCGCGCAGCCGCCGCCCGGTGACCGGGACGGCCGGGGCGGGCCGCCCGTACAGCTCGTGGGCGAAGGGTGGCAGCGCGGCGTAGGCCAGTGCGGTGGCCCGGCCCCACACGGCGAACCGCAGGGGCAGCAGCGCCCAGGGCACGGGCGGCCCCTGCAGGAAGGCGAAGACCTCCAGGGCCTCGGGGGTGGCGGCGAGCTCCGGCCGCACCTTCTCGAAGTAGGCGGCGAGCGACTCGGTGTCGCCGGGGACCTCCGCCGGGTCCAGGCCCACCAGCCGGGCGGCCTCGCGCTGTTCGGCGACGTAGGCGTCGGCCTGCGCGTCGGACAGGGGGAAGCCGGAGCGCCGCGCGACCTCCAGGTAGGAGTCGATCTCGGCGCAGTGCACCCACAGCAGCAGTCCGGGATCGTCGACGGGGAAGCGCTCGCCGCTGTCCGGGTCCGTCGCGGACAGCCGGCGGTGGATGCCGCGCACCTTGGCCCCGGCCCGCTCGGCCTGCAGCGTGGTGCCGTAGGTGATCGTGCCGACGAAGTCCGCGGTGCGCAGCAGACGGCCCCACGCGTCCCGGCGGAAGTCCGAGTTCTGCGTGACGCCGCGCACCGCGCGCGGGTGCAGCGCCTGCAGGTACAGCGCCCGTACGCCGGCGATCCACATCATGGGGTCGCCGTGCATCTGCCAGGTGACCGAGGCGGGCCCGAAGAGCCCGGGGTCGGCGTCGCGCATCGCAGCCTCCTGTCGCCGTGCGACCACGGCCGGCCCCACCCGCGACCGGGGCGGCGGCCTCCGGCCTGGTGCCCGCAGCGCCGAGCATAGGGCCGCGCGGGGCGCCGGGTCTGCCCCGTGCGGCCCTCCCTCGGTGGCGTGTCAGCGGGCGGGCGCGGCGTCACCCGGCGGGTGGGAGCGCCGTCGCTCGATCAGGGCCAGGCTCACCGCTCCCAGGACGATCAGGCCCACGCCCGTCACGATCTGGTTGAGGGGCGCGAGACCGGCGCCCGGGTCGTCGAAGTAGCCGAAGACGAAGGGCGAGGCGACCAGGCAGGCACCGCACACGATGGTGATGACGTCGCTGCCGGGCCCCCGGGTCCGGGCCGCCCGTGCGATCGCGTTGAGCAGGATGATGGTCGAGAAGACCAGGTCGACGATCCGCACGTTGTTGCCGATGGGCGTGTCGGGATACGCCAGCGCCCATCCGGCGGCGAACAGCCACCCGCCGATCAGCAGCAGGGGTGCCGTGAACAGCGAGTCGCGTATGTCGGCCGGTGGGGTCTGGGTGTGGCCCGCCGTCTGGATCCGGGTGGCGGAACGCTGAGCCAGGGACATGGTGCCCTCCCGCGGTGGGAGCCCCGTCGCCCGGCACGCGGCACACGCCTCGCGGCGCCTGTCGGCGGGGAACGCACCCGCGTCCGCTCCGGGCGACGGGCCGGAGTGTGGACTCCTCTCATTTTAGGCGGGTCGCCGGGAACGTCCTGTTCTGCGGCCTTCCGGTGCCGGGCGCGGTTCAGGCCCAGATCGCCTGGGCCACGGCGGCCCCGGTGAAGGCCGCGCCGATCCCGGCGACCACGCTGGCGACGACGTTCGCGACGGCGAAGAACCGCGCCCCGGTCTCCGCCAGCCGCAGGGTCTCGTACGAGAAGGTCGAGTAGGTGGTCAGCGCCCCGCAGAAACCCGTGCCGACCAGGAGCTGGACCGAATGGGAGGCCGCCCCGTAGGTGACCCCGCCTGCCACCAGCCCCAGGACGAGGCAGCCGACGACGTTGACCGTGAACGTGCCCCACGGGAACACGGTGTCGTGCCGGGCCTGGACGGCGCGGTCCGTGAGGTACCGCAGCGGTGCCCCGACCACGGCCCCGGCGATGACGAGCACCCAGTTCACCCGTGGTTCCCCCGTCCCACGTAACGGATGACCTCGACCTCGTCGAGGGTGACCAGCCCTTCGGTGACCAGCTCGTCGAGCTGCGGCAGGAACGCGCGGACGCGCTCCTCGTGGTCGACGATGACGACGGCCACCGGCAGGTTGTCGCTCAGCGAGAGCAGCCTGCTGGTGTGGATCAGCGAGGAGGCGCCGAAGCCCTCCACCCCGTGGAAGACGCTGGCGCCGGCCAGGCCGGCGTCGTGGGCGCGGCGGGTGATCTCGGAGCACAACGGCTTGTGGTGCCAGGTGTCGTTGTCGCCGATGAGGATCGTCAACCGTATCGCGGTGCCGTGCAGCCGTGTCATGTCTGCCTCCGAACGATCAGGCGACGGGTCGCGTGCGCCGCGCCCCACACCGCGGCCAGGGCGACCAGCGGCGTGGCGGCGAGGTAGGCCAGCCCGGCGCCGGCGTGACCGCCCTCCACCAGGCCGTGGATGTCGACGGCGTATGTGGAGAAGGTGGTGAAGCCCCCGAGCACGCCGGTGCCGAAGAACGGACGCACGAGCCGGTGCACGGACCACATCTCGGTGATGACCACCATGAACACGCCGATCACGGCGCAGCCGAGCGCGTTGACACCGAAGGTGGTCCACGGGAAGGCGCCCGGCGCACCGGGCCACAGCAGGCCCGCGCCGTAGCGCGCGCACGCTCCCAGCGCTCCGCCGACCGCGACCACGCCGACGACCGGCGCCTGTTCCCGTATCCGCGCGGATCGCGGCAGGGGCGGCTGCGGCTCGACGTCGGGGGACACGGGCTCGGTCATCGGGGAGAAGGGGGCTGGTGAGGTCATGCGTCTCCTACTCGTGAGGCGCCCTGCTGCGGGCGCGTTCCGTCACAAGTAGGGACCGTTGGCGGCATCCTCACCGCGGTTCGGTTACGGCGGGCCCCACCGCCGCGCGGCGGTCACCAGGGACCACCGCCACCTCCACCATACTCCGCGGTGCCCGGCCCCGTGATCCGCTCCGGGGTGGCACCCTGGGGCTTCGAACCGGGCGAGGGGGGATGCGGCGATGATGACCGGGCCGGACGTGGTGGAGATCCTGCACCTGCTGCGGAGCGCGGGCGCGGAGGTCTGGGTGGGCGGCGGCTGGGGCGTCGACGCCCTGCTGCGCAGGCAGACCCGCGACCACCGGGACCTGGACCTCATGCACCGCCACGCGCAGGAGGACACCGTCGTCGCGGCGCTGGCCGCGGCCGGCTTCACCCAGTCCCTCGACCGGCGGCCGGTGCGCTTCGTCGTCACCGACGGCAGGGGCCGTGAGATCGACCTGCACCCGCTGTCCTTCGCCGCCGACGGGAGCGCGCAACAGGCGTCGCCGGAGCCGGGGCGGCCCTTCGTCTACCCGGCCGCGTGCTTCGTCACCGGCGAGGTCGAACGGACCGTCGTCCCGTGCCTGTCGGCCGAGCAGCAGGTGTACTTCCACCAGGGGTACGAGCCGACCGACCGGGACCGCCACGACATGCTCCGGCTCCGCGAGGCCTTCGGCATCGCCACCCACTTCTGAGGTCATCAGGACAGCGGCGTCAGGAAGATCCAGACGTGGCCGAAGGGGTCCCGCAGCATCGACTGGCGTGCGCCGTACGGCATGTCGGCCGGGGCCGCGAGCAGTTCGGCTCCGGCGGCCACGGCCCGGTCGGTGAGGGCGTCCACGTCCGGCACGTAGACGTGCAGGACGACGGACGGCGCGGCCGCGGCGGACGGGGGCGAGGCCGGGGCCTCGGCGTCGCCGAGCATGAGGGTGGAGCGGTGGATCCTGATCTCGGCGTGCACGATCCGCCCGTCGTCGCCTTCGAGCCGGAAGGACTCCGTCGCTCCGAACGCGGCGGCGTAGAACGTGATCGCCTCGGCGGCCCCGTCGACCAACGCGTGCGGGATGACGGCGTACTTGTACTGCTCGGGGATCTCCATGCACCGCACGCTAGAACCGCTCCGGGCGGCCGGGCATCGAGCGGAGGTCCCGTCGCGTCTGCGCCGGTGGACGTAGGACCGGCGGCGGCCTGGCCGCGGCCCGGCTGCCTCACCGCCGTACGCGCGGCATGCCCAGCCCGATCCAGGAGATGATCTCGCGCTGGATCTCGTTGTTGCCGCCGCCGAAGGTGAAGATGACGGCGCTTCGGTAGCCGCGTTCCAGCTCGCCGTGGAGGAGGGCGCCCGCGGAGCCCTCCTTCATGGGGCCGAGGGCGGCGGTGACCTCCATCAGCCAGGCGTACGCGTCGCGACGGGCCTCGGAGCCGTAGACCTTGACGGCGGAGGCGTCGTGCGGGGTGAGGGTGCCGCGCTGGAGGGCGTCGACCATCTGCCAGTTGAGCAGCTTCATGGCGTCCAGGCGGGCGTGGGTGCGGGCGAGGCGGCCGCGGACCCAGGCGAGGTCGATGACGCGGCGGCCGTCGGCCAGTTTGGTGCCGGCGGCCCAGCGGCGTACGTCGTGGAAGGCGCGGATCGCCATCGTGCCGTGGGCGGCGAGGGTGACGCGCTCGTGGTTGAGCTGGGTGGTGATCAGCCGCCAGCCCTGGTTCTCCTCGCCGACGCGGCGGGCCACGGGGACGCGGACGTCCTCGTAGTAGCTGGCGGTGGTGTCGTGGGAGGCGAGGGTGTTGATGATCGTGCAGGAGTAGCCGGGATCCGTGGTCGGCACCAGGAGGATCGAGATGCCCTTGTGGGGCGGGGCGCCGGGGTCGGTGCGCACGGCGAGCCAGATCCAGTCGGCGGTGTCGCCGTTGGTGGTCCAGATCTTCTGCCCGTTGACGACATACGTGTCGCCGTCCCGTACGGCGCGGGTGCGCAGCGCGGCCAGGTCGGTGCCGGCGTCCGGTTCCGAGTAGCCGATGGCGAAGTCGATCTCGCCGGCGAGGATGCGCGGCAGGAAGTGGGCCTTCTGCTCCTCGGTGCCGAACTGCATGATCGTGGGGCCGACGGTGTTGAGCGCCATCAGCGGCAGCGGGACGCCCGCCTGGGCGGCCTCGTCGAAGAAGATGAACTGCTCCATGGGGGTCATGCCGCGGCCGCCGTACTCCTCGGGCCAGCCGACGCCCAGCCAGCCGTCGCCGCCGAGCCGGCGGACGGTGTCGCGGTAGAAGCGCTTGGCCGCGGCCCGGTCGAAGTGGCGGGCGTAGGCGTTGTCGGGCACCAGTCCGGCGAAGTACGACCTGAGTTCGGCGCGCAGCCGCTGCTGCTCCGGGGTGTGGTCCAGGTGCACGGCCCCTCCAGAGGTCCGGTCGCGTCCCTGAGCGACGACGGCGCAAGAGTAGAACGCGTTGCAGAAATCCGGAAGGGCCGTGACCGGCCTCAGCGTCGGGGCACGAAGCGCACCGGCAGCCCCGGGACGGCCTGCGCGGCCGCGGCCAGGCCGCGCTCGGGGACCACGCCGACGACCGGGTAGCCGCCGGTGGTGGGCGAGTCGGCGAGGAAGACCACCGGCCTGCCGTCGGGCGGCACTTGGACCGCGCCCACGACCATGCCCTCGCTGGGCAGCTCCCGGTGGACGGCGCGCTCCAGCACCGGCCCCGTGGTGCGCAGCCCGATGCGGTTGCTGCGGTCCGACACCCGGAAGCGGCCGGCCGCGAGGGTCCGTACGGCCGCGGCCGTGAACCAGTCGTCGCGCGGACCGAGCCGCAGCGGCAGCACGAGCTCCCGCGGCGGACCGGCGTGCGGGGCCAGGTCGGCGTGGACGGGCAGCCCGGCCCCCGGGCCCAGCGGCAGGACGTCACCGTCCCCGAGCGGGGCGGGCCCGAGCCCGGACAGCAGGTCGGTGGAGCGGCTGCCGAGCACCGCGGGCACGGCCACTCCGCCCCCGACCGCGAGGTAGCTGCGCACGCCCCGCGTGGCGGGCCCGACCTCGAGCACCGCCCCGGCCGGCAGCCGCACGGGGGTGCCCCAGGGGGCGGGACGGCCGTCGAGCAGGACCGGTGCCGGGGCTCCGGTGACCGCGACGACGGCGGGGCGGGTGACCCGCACGGTCACCCCGGTCAGCGTGGTCTCCAGGGTCGCGGCGCCGTCGGCGTTGCCCACCAGTCGGTTGGCGAGCCGGTGCGCCGGACGGTCCAGGGCCCCGGAGCGGGCGACGCCGAGGGCCGCGTGGCCGTACCGCCCGAGGTCCTGGACGGTGGTCAGCGCGCCGGCCCTGACGACCCGCAGCTCGCCCCCGCTCACGCGCCGGCCCCGGCGGGCACGGGGACGAAGCGCACCCGCGTGCCGGGCGCGAGCAGCGCGGCCGGTTCGCGTTCCAGGTCCCACAGGCGCACGGAGGTGGTGCCGATCAGCTGCCAGCCGCCCGGCGAACTCCTCGGGTAGATGCCGGTGTAGGGGCCCGCGACGGCCACCGAGCCGGCGGGCACCGAGGTGCGCGGCTCGGCCCGGCGCGGCACGCCGTACCGTGCGCCGAGGCCGGTCATGTAGGCGAAGCCCGGGGCGAACCCGCAGAAGGCGACGCGGTGTTCGGCACCGGTGTGCAGCCCGGCCACGTCCTCCTCCGCAACGCCCCACCGCTCGGCCACGACCGCCAGGTCGGGCCCGTCGTAGCGCACGGGGATCTCCACGAGCGGCCCGCTCCCGGCGGCCCGGGCCGCGACGGTCCAGCCGCGCAGCTCGGCGCGGAGCGCGGCGGTGTCCGGCACCCCGTACAGCAGCACGGTCCGCTCGCCGGGGACGATCTCGCGCACCGGCCCGAGGCTGCCATCGCCGCGGCGGCGCAGGAGCTCGGCGTGCCAGGACTGCGCCTCCTCGGCGGTGGCGAGGTCGATCAGGAGCGCGTCCTCCCCGACCGTGAGGACCCTCACGCGAACGCCTCCAGCCGCACGCCCGCGTCCTCGAGCGCGGCCCGCACCCGCAGGGCCGTGGCCACCGCGTCCGGGGAGTCGCCGTGCAGGCACAGCGACCGCGCCCGTACGGTCACCCGCTCGCCGGTCAGGGCGGTGGTGACGCCGTCGCGGGCGAGGGCGACCGCCTGCCGGGTGACGTCGTGGGGGTCGGCGAGGAGCGCGCCCGAGGTGCCGCGCGGGACGAGTGTGCCGGCGGCGGTGTAGGCGCGGTCGGCGAAGGCCTCCCCCACCACGTCCAGCCCGGCCTGCCGGGCCGCGCGCTCCATGGCCGAGCCGGGCAGGCAGAGCACCGGCAGGGCCGGGTCGGCCCGCCGGGTGCCCGCGGCGACGGCGGCGGCCTGCTCGTCGTCGACGACGACCCTGTTGTAGAGGGCCCCGTGCGGTTTCACGTACGCCACCTGGGCCCCGGCGGCGCGGGCGAAGACCTCCAGCGCGCCGATCTGGTAGGTGATCTCGTCGGCCAGTTCGTCGGCGGGCACCTCCATCGCCCGCCGGCCGAACCCCGCCAGGTCGCGGTAGGAGACCTGGGCGCCGATGCGCACCCCGCGCCCGGCCGCGGTGTCGCACACCCGGCGCATGATGCCGGGGTCCCCGGCGTGGAAGCCGCAGGCGACGTTGGCGCTGGTCACGACGGAGAGCAGGGCGTCGTCGTCGGTGAGGACCCACCGCCCGTAGCCCTCCCCCAGGTCCGCGTTGAGGTCGATCACGAGGTCTGTCATCGGTGCGGCGAGCTCCTCGGGAAGGGTCGCGTCCGGTCGGGCGACGCGAGCTGCGGTCTCCGGCGGGCCGGTGGCGAACGGGTACCCGGCGCTCGATCACCGTAGATTCTTGTTGAACAATTGTCTTGTCCCCCGCTCTCGGATTGACTGGGCCCGCGCCGCGGGCCCGCGGCGGAGCGGAGAGGGGCGGGGACGATGGCAGCCGAGGTGGATCCGGCGGTCCTCGTGGGCGACCGCGCGCTGCTGGCACGCTCCAGCACCGCCGACCGCGTCGCCGCCGTGCTGCGCAGCCGGATCTCCGAGGGCCACCTGCCGCCGGGCGCCAAGCTCGCCGAGGACGTCGTCGCCGGGGCGCTGGGCGTCTCCCGCAACACCCTCCGCGAGGCCTTCCGGCTGCTGACGCACGAGAGACTGCTGGTGCACGAGCTCAACCGCGGGGTCTTCGTCCGGGTGCTGACCGTGCGGGACGTCGTCGACGTCTACCGGGTGCGGCGCCTGGTCGAGTGCTCCGTGATCCGCGGCCTCGTGGCCCCGCCGTACGACCTGACCGGGGCGGCGGAGGCCGTGACGGAGGGCGAGCGGGCCGCGGCCGGGGAGCGGTGGGGCCTGCTCGGCACGGCCGACATCCACTTCCACCAGGCGCTGGTCGACCTCGCGGGCAGCGCCCGGCTGACCGCGCTCATGACGGGCGTGCTCGCCGAACTGCGCCTGGCCTTCCACGCGATGGACGACCCGCGCGAGTTCCACGCGCCCTACCTGGGCGGCAACCGGGAGATCCTCGCCGCCCTGGAGGCGGCCGACCCCGCGAAGGCGGAACTGCTGCTGGCGTCCTACCTCGACGACGCCGAGGCGCAGCTCGTCCGCCGGTGCTCCGGACCGGCCGGGGGCGGGGACCAGCGCGGCTGAAGCCTCGTGCACGGTGCACACGAGACTCGTGCGTCATCAGGACTGCCCACGGCGCGCGGCTGATCCGTAGGCTGATGTCACAGCGCAGCACCTCCAGACCCAGCCTTTGGACGGAGCCGTTCGATGAAGATGCTGATCAATGTCCCGGAGACCGTCGTGGCCGACGCGCTGCGGGGGTTCGCGGCCGCGCATCCCGAGCTGACCGTGGACGTGGAGAACCGGTTGGTCGTGCGCCGGGACGCGCCGGTCGCGGGGAAGGTCGGGCTGGTCTCCGGTGGCGGGTCGGGGCACGAACCGCTGCACGGCGGGTTCGTGGGACGCGGGATGCTCGACGCGGCCTGCCCGGGCGAGGTGTTCACCTCCCCCGTCCCGGACCAGATGGTCCGGGCCGCCGCGGCGGTGGACAGCGGGGCCGGGGTGCTGTTCATCGTGAAGAACTACACCGGTGACGTGCTCAACTTCGACATGGCCGCCGAGCTGGCCGAGGACGAGGGGATCGTGGTCGCCAAGGTCCTGGTCAACGACGACGTCGCGGTGACCGACAGCCTCTACACGGCGGGACGGCGCGGCACCGGCGCCACGCTCTTCGTGGAGAAGATCGCGGGCGCGCTGGCCGAGGAGGGGGCGCCGCTGGAGCGCGTCGAGGCGGTCGCGCGGCGCGTCAACGAGCTCTCGCGGAGCTTCGGCGTGGCACTGACCGCGGTCAGCACGCCCGCCAAGGGCGCGCCCACCTTCGACCTCCCGGCGGGCGAACTGGAGCTGGGCATCGGCATCCACGGCGAGCCTGGCCGGGAGCGGCGGGCGATGATGACCTCGGGCGAGATCGCCGAGTTCGCCGTCGACGCCGTCCTGGACGACTTCCGCCCGACCGGTCCGGTGCTGCTGCTGGTGAACGGCATGGGCGGGACGCCGCTGCTGGAGCTGTACGGGTTCAACGCCGAGGTGCACCGCGTGCTCGGGGCGCGCGGCGTGACGGTGGCCCGCACACTGGTCGGCAACTACGTGACGTCGCTGGACATGGCGGGCGCGTCGGTGTCGCTGTGCCAGGTGGACGAGGAGCTGCTGCGCCTGTGGGACGCGCCGGTGAGCACGCCGGGCCTGCGCTGGGGCGCCTGAGCGAGCAGAAGGAGAGCGGGAGAGATGAGCGAGGCATCGTCCACCGGAGCGGGCCAGGTGATCGACACGGCTTTCCTCCGCCGTTGGCTCACCGCCGCGGCCTCGGTGATCGAGCGCGAGGCGGACCGGCTGACGGAGCTGGACTCCCCCATCGGCGACGCCGACCACGGCGCGAACATGCGGCGCGGTTTCATCGCGGCGCGCACCGCGGTGGAGAAGGAGCCGCCGGACACCCCGGGCGGTGTCCTGGTGCTGGTCGGGCGGCAACTGATCAGTACGGTCGGCGGGGCCTCGGGGCCGTTGTACGGGACGCTGCTGCGCAAGGCGGGCAAGGCCCTGGGCGACGCCCACCAGGTGGCGCCGGAGGAGTTCGCACAGGCGCTGCGGGAGGGGGTCGACGGCGTGGCGCAGCTGGGCGGCGCGGCGCAGGGGGACAAGACGATGCTGGACGCACTGGTGCCGGCCGTGGAGTCACTGTCGTTCGCCCTCGACAAGGGTGCGGGGCTCGCGGAGGCGCTGTCGGCGGCCGCGATCGCCGCGGACGAGGGCGCGCTGGCGACCGTGCCGCTGCAGGCCCGCAAGGGGCGGGCGAGCTACCTCGGGGAGCGCAGCATCGGCCACCAGGATCCCGGGGCGACCTCCTCGGCCCTCTTGCTGGGCGCCCTGGCCGGCACCGCGCGGGGCGGTGCGTCATGACGGTCGCAGTGGTGCTGGTGTCGCACAGCGCCGAGGTCGCCGAGTCGGTCGCCCGTATGGCGACCGGCCTGAGCGGCGGCGGGGCCCGGGTGCCGGTGGCCGCCGCCGGCGGCGCGCCGGACGGCGGACTCGGCACGGACGCCGCGAAGATCGCCGCCGCCGCGCACGCTGTCGACCAGGGCGACGGCGTCGCCGTCCTCGCCGACCTGGGCAGCGCGGTCCTGACGGTGAAGACGCTGCTCGCCGACGAGGACGAACTGCCGCCCGGCACCCGGCTGGTCGACGCGCCGTTCGCCGAGGGCGCGGTGGCCGCGGTGGTCACCGCGTCGGCGGGCGCCGACCTGGACGCCGTGGCCGCGGCGGCCCAGGACGCCTACACGTTCCGCAAGACCTGAGCGCCGCGGCCGTCGTCGGTCGTCAGCTCCGGCGGGCGCCGGCCCCGTACCGGCGCTCGAACCGCTCGACGCGTCCGGCGGTGTCCAGGACGCGGGCGTTGCCGGTGTAGAACGGGTGGCTCGCGGAGGAGATCTCCACGTCGACCACCGGGTAGGTGTTCCCGTCCTCCCAGACGACGGTCTTCTCGCTGGTCATCGTGGAGCGGGTGAGGAAGGCGTGGTCCGCGGCGCGGTCGCGGAAGACGACCGGACGGTAGACGGGGTGGATCGTGTGCTGCACGGTGTGCTCCAGTCTGGGGAAGGGACGGGGGACGGTCGGCCTCGCCGGTGTCAGCGCTCCTCGCGGAACGGCACGTGACGGCCGACGGCCGGGTCGTACTTGCTCAGGACCATGCGGTCCGGGTCGTTGCGCCGGTTCTTGCGGGTCACGTAGGTCGTGCCGGTGCCGGCGCTCGACCGGAGCGTGACCACCGGGCGCTGCTCGCTGCGTGCCATGCGGTGCCCTCGTCTTCCATAATGGTTTTCATTTTCTTCGGACGTGCTCCTCAACACGGGGGCCGTCGCGTCCATTCCCGCCGCTCCCCGCCCGGTGCGGCGAAGATGGAGGCAGGGGGTCCCGCACGGCGACAGGAGGGCCGGCACCGATGGCCCGAGGCCCGCACCAGCACACCGCGGCAGCCCCGCTCGCACTGTCCCGCGGGGCGCTGTGCTTCCTGGCCATGGCCTACCTGCTGATCGCCGCGTGCGTGGTCCTGGACCTGACCAGCGGCCCGCAGACCACCCTGGCCCCCGTGCTGGCGGCCCTTCCGGTGCTCGCCGGTGCGCACTCCCGCCGCGCCCGCGGGCCGCTGGCGGCCGGGGCGCTCGCGATCGGCCTGGTCTTCGTGCTCGCGGCGGCGAACCACGGGGTCCCGGCGCTGGTCCACGTGGCCTCCGCGATCACCGTGCTCGCGGTGACCTTCACCAGCACCGGCGCCGTCGTCCTGATCACCGGGCGGGAGCGGGAGCTGGCCCGGGTCCGCGGGGTCGCCGAGGCGGCGCAGAGCGCCCTGCTGCGTCCCGCGCCGCCCCGGATCGGACGGCTGCGCGTCGCGGTGCGGTACGTGGCGGCGGAGGCGGAGGCCCGTATCGGCGGGGACCTGTACGAGGTGGTGCCGACCGACCACGGGGTGCGGGTGCTGCTCGGCGACGTGCGCGGCAAGGGACTGACCGCTGTGGAGACCGCCGCCGACGTCCTCGGCGTCTTCCGGGAGGCCGCCCGCTCCGAACCGGACCTGGAGGCGGTGGCCGCCCGGCTGGACGGCGCGCTCTCCCGCAGCGGCGGTAGCGAGGACTTCGTCACCGCCGTGCTGCTGACCGTCCCGGAGGACGGCGACGCCGCCGTGCTCGTCAACTGCGGCCATCCCGCGCCGCTGCTGCGGCGCGCCGGCGCGGTGACCGAGCTGACGCCGGAGCCCGCGGCGCCGCCGCTCGGGCTCCTCGCCCTGACCGGCGACCGCTACCGGCCGCGGACGGTCCCCTTCCACCGCGGCGACCTGCTGCTGTTCTTCACCGACGGTGTGGTCGAGGCCCGCGACCGACGGGGCCGCTTCTACCCGCTCGCCGACCGCGTGCGGGAGATGACGGAACAGGACCCGGACGACCTCCTCGACCGGGTGCTGGCCGATCTGCGCTCCTGGAGCGGCGGCGGCCTCGGCGACGACGCGGCACTGCTGGCCGTGCGCCGCACACGGTGACGGACGCGTGCGTCTTCACTTCCGGGGGGGGACAGCGCCCACGACCACCACTGCACCGACTCCGCGCTGCTGCCGAAACAAGGGCGGCATGCGCACCGGCGCCCGCGCCCCTGTGCTGCTTCCCGACGGGACGGCGATCGCGGGCCTTTACGCCGCGGGCAACGTCAGCGCGGCCGTCGCGGGGCACAGTTGCGCCGGGGCGGGCTCGACCATCGGCCCCGCGATGACCTTCGGCCACGTCGCGGCCAACGACATCGCCGACCACTGAACCCGGCGGCAGATCAGGGCCGCCCCATCCGCTCGACCTCGGCGACCGCCTCGCCGAGCCACCGCGACCAGAAGGTCTCCAGGTCGATGCCCGCACGCAGCACCAGGTGCCGCAGCCGGTCCTCGTCGGCGCCGCGCCCCGGCGGGAAGTCGCGCCGCTCGATCTCGGCGTACTCCGCCAACTGCCGCTCGTGCAGCTCGAGATGGCGCCGCAACTCGGCCGCGAGCCCGTCGGTCCCGACCACCGCCGCGGCGCGCAGCCGCAGCAGCAGCGGGTCGCGGATGGGTTTGGGGTCCTCGGTGGCCGCCACCCAGGCGGTGAGTTCGGCGCGGCCCGCGGGCAGCACTTCGTACTCCTTGCGCTGGCCGCGGGCGGGCTGCGCCGCGGGCAGGGCCCGGATCAGCCCCGCCTCCTCCAGCCGGCCCAGTTCGCGGTAGATCTGCTGGTGCGTCGCGGACCAGAAGTAGCGGATCGAGCGGTCGAAGCGGCGTGCCAGCTCAAGGCCCGAGGACGGCTTCTCCAGCAGGGCGGTCAGGATGGCGTGCGGCAGCGACATGCCCGCATCCTACGGACGGGCCGGGGTCACAGCGCCGCGGCCACTTCGGTGCCCTGGCGGATGGCGCGCTTGGCGTCCAGCTCGGCCGCGACGTCGGCGCCGCCGATGAGGTGCACGGAGTGCCCGGCCGCGCGCAGCGCCTCGTACAGGTCGCGGCGCGGCTCCTGACCGGCGCACAGGACGACGGTGTCGACCGGCACGGTCCGCCGCTCGCCGTCGACGGTGATGTGCAGGCCCTCGTCGTCGATGCGCTCGTAGACGGCGCCCGCGACCATGGTGACGCCGCGGTGCTTGAGCTCGGTGCGGTGGATCCAGCCGGTGGTCTTGCCCAGCCCCGCGCCGACCTTGGTGGTCTTGCGCTGCAGCAGGTGCACGGTGCGCGGCGGCCGCGGCCGCTCGGGCGCGCGCAGCCCGCCGGGCGCGCGGTAGTCGGTGTCGACCCCCCACTGGCGGAAGTACGTCTCCGGGTCCCGGCTCGCGCCCTCGCCGCCGTCGGTGAGGAACTCCGCGACGTCGAAGCCGATGCCGCCCGCGCCGACGACGGCGACCCGCTCGCCGACCGGGGCGCCGTCGCGCAGCACGTCGAGGTAGCTCAGCACGCTCGGGTGGTCGACGCCGGGGATCTCCGGGGTGCGCGGGGTGACGCCGGTGGCCAGGACGATCTCGTCGAAGCCCTGGTCCGCCAGGGACTCCGCCGTGACGTGGGTGCCCAGACGCAGCTGCACGTCCTCCTCGGCGAGCCGGGTGCGGAAGTACCGCAGCGTCTCGTCGAACTCCTCCTTGCCCGGCACCTTGCGGGCGATGTTGAGCTGTCCGCCGATCCGGTCGGCGGCGTCGAAGAGGGTGACGGCGTGGCCGCGTTCGGCCGCCGCGACGGCGCAGGCGAGCCCGGCGGGCCCGGCGCCGACGACGGCGACGTTCTTGCGCAGGCGGGTGGGGAGGAGGACGAGTTCGGTCTCGTGGCAGGCCCGGGGGTTGACCAGGCAGGAGGTGAGCTTGCCGCTGAAGGTGTGGTCCAGGCACGCCTGGTTGCAGCCGATGCACGTGTTGATGGCGTCCGCGCGGTCCTCGCGGGCCTTCGCGACGAAGTCCGGGTCGGCGAGCATCGGGCGGGCCATCGACACCATGTCGGCGGCGCCCTCGGCGAGCAACCGCTCCGCCACCTCGGGGGTGTTGATGCGGTTGCTGGTGACCAGCGGCACCGATACCGCGCCCATCAGCTTCTTCGTCACCCAGGTGTACGCGCCGCGCGGGACGGAGGTGGCGATGGTGGGGATGCGGGCCTCGTGCCAGCCGATGCCGGTGTTGATGATCGTCGCGCCGGCCGCCTCGATCTCCTTGGCGAGGGAGACGACCTCCTCCAGGGTGGACCCGCCGGGCACCAGGTCCAGCATGGACAACCGGTAGACGATGATGAAGTCGGGTCCGACCCGCTCACGGGTGCGGCGGACGATCTCCAGCGGGAAGCGGGTCCGGTTCTCGTAGGAGCCGCCCCAGCGGTCGTCGCGGTGGTTGGTGGCGGAGGCGATGAACTCGTTGATCAGGTAGCCCTCGGAGCCCATGATCTCGACGCCGTCGTACCCCGCCCGTTGCGCGAGCGCGGCCGCCCGCACGAAGTCCTCGACGGTCTCCTCGACCTCCTCGTCGGTGAGGGCGTGCGGGACGTAGGGGCTGATCGGTGCCTGCAGTGCGCTCGGGGCGACCAGGTCGGGGTGGTACGCGTACCGGCCGAAGTGCAGGATCTGCATCGCGATGCGGCCGCCCGCGCGGTGCACGGCGTCGGTGACGACGGCGTGCTGCGCCGCCTCGGCCTCGGTGGTCATCCGGGCCCCGCCCGGATAGGGACGGCCCCGGTCGTTGGGGGCGATGCCGCCGGTCACGATGAGGCCGACGCCGCCGCGGGCCCGGGCGGCGTAGAACGCGGCCATCCGCTCGAAGCCGCGCTCGGCCTCCTCAAGCCCGATGTGCATCGAGCCCATGAGCACCCGGTTCGGCAGGGTGGTGAAGCCGAGGTCGAGCGGGCTCAGCAGGTGCGGGTACGGGCTCATCGCGGGGTCTCCTCGGGCGGCGGCGCGCGGTGTCTTCGCGACTTTTGTAGACCACCCGAGGGCGATTATGCAACCAGTTGCAAAAGTGTTCCGCGCTACGCCGCACTGCGCGGCGCTATGCCGCCGGGCGGCTCCAGCGCGGATCGCGGCCCGTCCCCGCCAGCAGTGCCTCGAAGGCGGAGGCCCCGGCGGGCACCGGCGCGGGCTCGCCGAAGACCCCCATTTTCCGGGCGGTCGGCCCCATCGCGGCCACCAGTTCCTCCAGCGCCCGCAGCCCCTCGTCGTGCGGCGTGAACGGCAGCCCGGTGGCACGGGCGAGGTCCCAGGGGTGCACCGTCAGGTCGAGCAGGGCCATGGCACCGACGGTGCGCGCCGGCAGGTTCATCGACCCGGCCACGCCCTCGTCGGCGCCCGGCGCCGCCCAGGCCTCGACCAGCAACTCCGTCTCCTTCTCGAAGCGCGCCCGCCAGCCCTCGCCGTAAGCGCAGAGACGGTCCGGGGTGACCGAGAAGTCGGCCTCCCCACGGGCCGCGAGGGCCTGGAAGCCCACGACCACGTGGAAGAGGTGGTTGAGCAGGCTCCGCACGTCGTACTCGGCGCACGGCGTGGGCGCGTCCAGGGCCTCGTCGGGCAGCGCACGCACCAGGGGCAGGGCCCGGTCGCGGGCCGCGGCGAGCAGTTCACCGGTCCTCGTCGTCATGGGGCCGACGCTAGGGCGGGGCGGGCCCCGGCGGCTTGAAGAAATGCGACAGGGGCGCCCCGTAGGATCGCCGGTATGGCAGGTCCGGACAGCCCGCGCCACGACACCCGGGGCATCGTCGACGCCCCGGAACTCTTCGCCCGCGTCCGCTTCCGGCGCCGGGCGCCCGCGCCCGCACTGCGGCCGTACCTGGAGCACTACTGGCTGATCGACTGGGACCTCGCCGAGCCGTACGCCTCGCACGTCGTGCCGCATCCCTCGGTCAACATCGTCTTCCAGCGCCACGGCACCACCCCCGACTTCGGCGAGGTCGCGGGCATCGGGCTCGAGCTGTTCACGCAGAAGCTGGAGGCCACCGGACGCGTCTGCGGCATCCAGTTCCGGCCCGGCGGCTTCCGGCCGTTCGCACCCACGGTGCCGGTGTCGCACTGGACGGGCCGGCGCGTCCTCCTGGACGAGGCGCTGCCCGGCCACGAGGCCGCGCCGGGCGCGGTGCTCGGCCCGCAGGACGAGGACGCCCGCGTGGCCGCCCTCGACGCCTTCCTGCTGTCCCTCTCCCCTGCCCCCGACCCGCAGGCGGCCCTCGCGACGGCGCTGGCCGACCGCATCCGCCACGACCGGTCCATCCTGCGGGTCGAGGACTTCGCCCGCGCCGAGGGCATGACGGCCCGCTCGCTGCAGCGGCTGTTCGCGGCGTACGTCGGCGTCAGCCCGAAGTGGGTCATCCTCCGCTACCGCATCCACGAGGCCCTGGAGCGCGCCGAGTCCGAGGCGTCCGTCGACTGGGCCGCCCTCGCCGCGGAGCTCGGCTACAGCGACCAGGCCCATCTGGTGCGGGACTTCACTGCGACCGTGGGCGTGCCGCCGACCGCCTACGCGAGCTGACCGGCGCCCCACGGGCCTCGCACGACCGGCCCGGCCCGATTCCACCCGCGGGCCCAGCCGAGCCAGGCGTCTTCCTCCGCGAAGGGCCACCACCGCCGCGCCGAACACCGCCGCGCAGCGGCCCCGCAGGCGCAGCACCAGCTCAACCGCCCCGGGGCCCGGGACCAGCCCGACGGCACAGCTCCCCACGGGGCCACAGCGCAGCAGTCCGGCACCCGCCGCCACCCGTGCCCGGCACCCCGCGGGCACCGCACGACCGGCCCGGCCCCACCCCGGGGCTCCTGGCACGCCGGACGGCGCAACGCTCACCGGAGCGGGCCGGCGCTCCGGAGTGCACCCGCGCCGCTGCCTCCCGCCCGGCCCGCCCGGTCAGTCCCCGGCCTCGGGGCCCGCTCCCAGAACGGCCTGCAGCTCGGCGAAACGCCGGACCTGCGACGTGCCTGCGGCCAGCTCGCTGAGCGCGTACGCCGTGGTCTTGAAGCCGTCCCCGTGATGGAACTCCGCACCCCAGGCACCGAGCCGCACCCAAGCCACCTCGTCCAGCCCCAGGCGGTGGGTGCCCCACGGATTGACCGCCACGATCCCGGCCGGGCCGACCTCGAGCCGGACCCTGTGGACGAACCACCAGAAGAACAACGAGACGCCGACGGCGAATCCCGACGACAGCCCGGCCGACCGGGCCGTCGCCGCTTCCGGCGAGGAGATCCAGCCGGCCCAGCCGACGAGCGCCTTCACGCCCAGGACCGCCGGGAGCAGGAAGCCCGCCGCACGAGCCGCCCCGCCCACCCGCCACACCGCTACCGGAGCCCCACCCTGGTCATCCATACCCGCATGGTGGCCGCCTCCCCCGCCCCGGGGCGGCAGGGTTACCAACTCCTGACCCTCGCACATGCGTCGGAGGCGGCCACGACGGGGCATACCGACATCGAGTGCGCACAAGCGGCTCATCCCCCCACACGCACACAGGTCACGTCGCGTCACGCGGCAGAGGAGGCCTGCCCCATGACCGGTCCCATCACGCCCCGGCTCACCCCGATCCCCGTCGACGGCATGACGCCGTGCGGCCGTGTCGCGACCGGCGCGACGCAGCCGTGCGGGGAGCCCGCACGGTGGCACATCCAATGGCTCCCCGGGCACGGCTCGTTCGCGTGCCCGGGCCACATGGCGGAGGCGCGGCGGCTGTTCGCCTACGTCGACCGCCACCAGGTCGGCCCGGACTGCAACATGCCCGGTGCGCTGTGGTCGGCGGGGCGGTGCGCCGTGCCCCGGGACCAGGCCCGGGCGGCGTGAGCCCAAGGGTCTGCGGGCTCAGCCCGAGAAGGCGTCGAGGATGCGCGCGGCGGCCAGGGTGGGCGTCAGCGTGCCCTCCCGGACCTGCCGTTCGATCTCCGGGGTCAGCCTGCGCACCTCGGGGTGGCCCCGCAGGCGGCCCAGCAGTTCCTCGCGGACCATGCTCCAGGCCCACTCCATCTGCTGGTCGCGCCGCTTGGCGGCCAGCCGGCCCGTGGACTCCAGCAGCGTGCGGTGCTGCTCCAGCCGCTCCCACAGGGTGTCGAGGCCGGTGCCCTCGCGGGCGCTGCAGGTCAGCACGGGCGGGGTCCAGCCGGCGTCCACCGGGGTCATCATCCGCAGGGCGCCGGACAGTTCACGCGCGGCGGCGCGGGCGTCGCGCTCGTGCGGGCCGTCGGCCTTGTTGACGGTGATGACGTCGGCGAGTTCCAGCACGCCCTTCTTGATGCCCTGGAGCTGGTCACCGGTCCGGGCCAGCGTCAGCAGCAGGAAGGTGTCGACCATGCCCGCGACCGCGGTCTCGGACTGTCCGACACCCACGGTCTCCACGAGCACCACGTCGTAGCCGGCCGCCTCCACCACGACCATGGACTCCCGGGTCGCCTTGGCCACGCCGCCGAGCGTCCCGGCCGAGGGCGAGGGCCGCACGAAGGCCGAACGGTCCACCGCGAGCCGTTCCATCCGGGTCTTGTCGCCCAGGATGGAGCCGCCGGTCAGCGTGGACGACGGGTCGACGGCGAGCACCGCGACCCGGTGGCCGAGCCCGGTGAGCAGGGTGCCGAAGGCGTCGATGAAGGTGGACTTGCCCACCCCCGGCACCCCGCTGACGCCGATCCTGCGGGCCTTGCCCGCGTGCGGCAGCAGCTCGGTCAGGAGCCGCTGGGCGAGCTCCCGGTGGTCGGGCCGCGACGACTCCACCAGGGTGATGCCGCGGGCGATCCAGGCCCGGGAGCCGTCCAGCACGCCTTTGACGTACGCGTCCAGGTCGATGGGGGGAGGCATGGGCTCACAGTTCGTGGCCGAGCGCGGCGGCCAGCCGCGTGACCAGGTCGTACGCCGAGTCGGGGATGACGGTGCCGGGCGGGAAGACCGCGGCCGCGCCCATGCCGAGCAGTTCGGGGACGTCCTGCGGCGGGATGACGCCGCCGACCACGATCATGATGTCCTCCCGGCCCTCGGCCGCCAGTTCCTCGCGCAGCGCGGGCACCAGCGTGAGGTGGCCGGCCGCGAGCGAGGAGACACCGACGATGTGCACGTCGGCCTCCACCGCCTGCCGGGCGACCTCGGCTGGGGTCTGGAAGAGCGGCCCGACGTCCACCGTGAAGCCGAGGTCGGCGAAGGCGGTGGCGATCACCTTCTGCCCGCGGTCGTGACCGTCCTGGCCCATCTTGGCGACGAGGATGCGCGGACGGCGGCCCTCCGCCTCCTCGAAGCGGTCGACCAGCGCGCGGGTGCGGTCCACGGACGGCGACTCCCCTGCCTCGTTCCGGTACACACCCGAGATCGTACGGATCTGCCCGGCGTGCCGGCCGTACACCTTCTCCAGGGCGTCGGAGATCTCGCCCACGGTGGCCTTGGCGCGGGCCGCGTCCACCGCGAGCGCCAGCAGGTTGCCCTCCAGACCCTGACCCGCGCCGCGCTCGGCGGCGGTGGTCAGCGCGGCGAGCGCGTCCTGGCAGACGGCCTCGTCGCGCTCCTCGCGCAGCCGGCGCAGCTTGGCGATCTGCTGCGCGCGCACGGAGGAGTTGTCGACCTTGAGGACCTCGATCTTCTCGTCGCTGTCCACCCGGTACTTGTTGACGCCGATGACGGGCTGCCGGCCGGAGTCGATGCGCGCCTGGGTGCGGGCCGCGGCCTCCTCGACGCGCATCTTGGGGATGCCCGCGTCGATGGCCTGCGCCATACCGCCGGCGGCCTCGACCTCCTGGATGTGCTGCCACGCGCGCCGCGCCAGGTCGTACGTCAGCTTCTCCACGTACGCGGAGCCGCCCCAGGGGTCGATGACCCGGTTGGTGCCCGACTCCTGCTGCAGCAGCAGCTGGGTGTTGCGGGCGATGCGCGCGGAGAAGTCCGTGGGCAGCGCCAGCGCCTCGTCGAGGGCGTTGGTGTGCAGCGACTGGGTGTGGCCCTGGGTGGCGGCCATCGCCTCCACGCAGGTGCGCGTGACGTTGTTGAAGACGTCCTGCGCCGTCAGCGACCAGCCGGAGGTCTGCGAATGGGTGCGTAGCGAAAGGGACTTCACGTTCGCCGGCTCGAACTGCCTGACCAGCTTGGCCCACAGCAGTCGGGCCGCGCGCAGCTTGGCGACCTCCATGAAGAAGTTCATGCCGATCGCCCAGAAGAACGACAGCCGCGGCGCGAAGGCGTCGACGTCCAGGCCCGCGCCGAGCCCGGCGCGCAGGTACTCCACGCCGTCGGCGAGGGTGTAGGCGAGCTCCAGGTCGGCCGTGGCCCCGGCCTCCTGGATGTGGTAGCCGGAGATGGAGATCGAGTTGTAGCGCGGCATCTTCTGCGAGGTGTACGCGAAGATGTCGGAGATGATCCGCATCGAGGGCTTCGGCGGGTAGATGTAGGTGTTGCGGACCATGAACTCCTTGAGGATGTCGTTCTGGATGGTCCCCGCCAGCTTCTCGGGCGGTACGCCCTGCTCCTCCGCGGCCAGGATGTAGAGCGCCAGCACCGGCAGCACGGCGCCGTTCATCGTCATCGACACGGTCATCCGGTCCAGCGGAATGCCGTCGAAGAGCTGCCGCATGTCGTAGATCGAGTCGATGGCGACGCCCGCCATGCCGACGTCGCCGGTGACGCGCGGGTGGTCGCTGTCGTAGCCGCGGTGGGTGGGCAGGTCGAAGGCGACCGACAGGCCCTTCTGGCCGGCGGCGAGGTTGCGCCGGTAGAAGGCGTTGGACTCCTCGGCGGTGGAGAAGCCCGCGTACTGCCGGATCGTCCAGGGCTGGTTGACGTACATCGTCGGGTACGGGCCGCGCAGGTACGGCGCGATGCCCGGGTAGGTGCCCAGGAAGTCCAGGCCCTCCAGGTCGCGACCGGTGTAGAGCGGCTGGACGCCGATGCCCTCGGGCGTCTCCCACACCAGGTCCTCGGCGCCGCGGCCGGTGGTCTCCTTGACCGCGGCGCGCCACTGCTCCTCGGTGGCGCCGTTCCCGGCGCCCGGTCCCAGCTCGATCTCCGAGAAGTCCGGGATCCGCATCACGCCACTCCCATCCGGTCGAGTACGGAGGTCAGGACGGCGACCGCGTCGCCGCCCGCGAAGACGAAGCCGTCGACGCCGGCCGCCGTGTAGGCCTGTTCGTGCCCGCCCGGACGCCCGGCCAGGAACACCCGGCCCGCGCCCGCGGCCTTCAGCGCCGCGGCGACGTCCGCGGCACGCTCCTCGTACAGCGCGTCGCTGGAGCACAGGCACGCGATCTGCGCACCACTGCGGGCGAAGGCCTCGGCCACGGTCGCGGCGTCGACCGTCACCGGGTCGTGGACGGGCTCGACGCCGCCGGCCTGGAAGAGGTTGGCGGCGAAGGTGACGCGGCCGGTGTGCGCGGCGGCGGGACCGAGGGCGGCCAGGAAGACCTTCGGGCGGGACCCGGTCGCGGCCAGGTGGGCGTCCGAGCGGGCGCGCAGGTTCTCGTAGGCCTCGTCGCGGCGGACCTTCGGCAGCCCTCCGGAGGGCGCGGCCGGGGCCGGGTCGCGCTCGACGGGTGCCTCGGACAGCAACGGGAACTCGCTGACGCCGGTGATCGGTTCGCGGCGCTTCGCCAGCGCCTGGGCCCGCTTGGCCCAGGTCGCGGCCAGGCGGTCGGCGACCAGGCCGGAGGCGAGGGCGGCGGCCTGTCCGCCGGCGCGCTCCAGCTCCTGGAACCAGGCCCAGGCGGCCCCGGCGAGCTCGTCGGTGAGGCGCTCCACGTACCAGGAGCCGCCGGCGGGGTCGACGACCCGGGCCAGGTGGGACTCCTCCAGGAGGATGGTGGAGGTGTTGCGGGCGATGCGGCGCGCGAAGGCGTCGGGCAGGCCCAGCGCGTGGTCGAACGGCAGCACCGTGACCGAGTCCGCGCCGCCGACACCGGCGCCCAGCGTGGCGACGGTGGTGCGCAGCATGTTCACCCACGGGTCACGGCGGGTCATCATCACCGGCGAGGTGACGACGTGCTGGCGCTGCCCCGCCGCCGCGGTCGCGCCGCACACCTGCGCGACGCGGGCCCACAGCCGGCGCGCCGCGCGCAGCTTGGCGATCGTCAGGAACTGGTCGGCGGTGGCGGCGTAGCGGAACTCCAGCTGACCGCAGGCCGCGTCGACCGGCAGTCCGGCCTCGGTGAGCGCCCGCAGGTAGGCCACACCGGTGGCCAGGGAGGCGCCGAGTTCCTCGGCGGCCGAGCCGCCCGCCTCGTGGTACGGCAGGGCGTCCACGGTCAGCGCGCGCAGCCCCGGGTACTGCTCGTGGGCCCGGCGGGCCAGCCCCGCGGCGGCGGCGGTGTGCGCGGCGAGCGCGTCGGCGTCACCGGTGCGGGCGACGTGGCCGAGGGGGTCGGCGCCGAGGTTGCCGCGCGCGGCCCGACGGGCCACGCCGCGTTCGTCGTACAGCGCGAGCAGCGCCTGCCCGGCGGCCTCGAAGTCCGCACCCGCCTCGAGCACGACCGGGGCGAGGTCGAGGTAGACGCCGTCCAGGGCCGCGCCGAGCGCGGACACCGGGAGCCCGGCGTCGCCGAGCACGAGCCAGAGGGAGGTGACGCCGTTCTCCAGGTCGGCGAGCACCGCCTCGTTCGCGCGGGCCGCGTCGGGCCGGGCGTGGCGCTGGCGCACGTCCCAGCCGCCGAGGACGCCGCCCGCCGGGGCGCCGCCCCGGGTGAAGGGCGCGAAGCCGGGGAGGCCGACGCGGTCGCCGAAGGCGTCGGGCGCGTCGGGCGCGGTGTACAGCGGGCGCGTGGTCAGCCCGTCTTCGAGGGTGGTGGACAGAGCGTCCTCCGCCGCCTGACCCGAGACGTCCTTGCCCGCCTTGCGCAGGACGCCCTCTACGAGGCGCCGCCACTGCTCGTGGGTCGCATCCGGGAATTCGGCGGCCAGAGAAAGCCCGTCATCAGGCAGGACCGTCATGCTCAGAGGTTAGTGCCCGTGAGCAGGTGAGCAGCAGGGGGCACACCTGTGACCTAGCCCATTCCCGTGCGCCCTTGATCCGTTCGGACGCGATGCCCTATTCGACGCCCTGTTCGACCGCGCTGTTCGCGAGGTGCCCGGACGCCCCGGCGCGGGCGGCGGCCGTGGCCTGCGTGAGGTCGGCCACCTGGCGGCGCAGCTCACGGACCTCCCGCAGCAGCTCCTCCGTGACCTCCTGGACCCGCCGGTTCTCCTCCTCGTCCTCCTGGAAGCGGGCCAGGAACCAGGCGGCGATGTTGGCGGTGACCACACCGAGCAGGGCGATGCCCGAGAGCATCAGCCCGACGGCGATCAGCCGGCCGACGCCGGTGGTGGGGGCGTGGTCCCCGTAGCCCACGGTCGTCATCGTGGTGAAGGACCACCACAGGGCGTCGCCGATGGTGCGGATGTTGCCGTGCGGGGAGTTGCGCTCGACCTCGAGGACGGCGACCGATCCGAACGCCAGCAGCCCGAGCACGGCACCGACGACGTACGTCGTCAGGCGCACCTGAGCCGCCATCCGCACCCGCTGGCCGACCAGGAAGAGCGCGGAGACCAGCCGCAGCAGGCGCAGCGGCTGGAGCAGCGGGAGGACGACCACCGCCAGGCTGAGCGGCTGGCGCTTGACGAACTCCCAGCGACGCTCGCTCAGCCCCAGCCGGACCACGTAGTCGGCGGCGAACAGGGCCCAGACCGTGCGCTCCGTCCAGTGCGCGGTGGTGATGAGCGAGGGGTCGGCGGCCGGCACCAGGATCGGCAGGGCGTAGGCGGCGCCGAACACCACGGCCAGGGCGAGCAGCGGCGCCCTGGTCTGCTGCTCCCAGCGTTCGAGACGGTTCATGGGCTCAGTGTGCACGCTCTCCCCGCACGCCCTCAGCGGCACGGCAGGCCAGGTCACGGCGCCGCCGACCGTGGCCCGGTTGGGGCAGGTTTCCCGAACGGTTCGCGTACTGGCCCCCACTTGTTCGGACAAGTTGAGGAAGCTGACGGCTCCACACATCGACGGCCCATCGCATCTTCCGGGAGACAGGCCCTTCATGAACGCCCTTGACCGCAGAAGGTTCATGCAACTGGCGGGCGGTACGGCCGCCCTGACCGCGCTGTCCACCAGCATCGCCCGCGCGGCGGAGATACCCGCGCACAGGACCACCGGTTCCCTCAAGGACGTCGAGCACATCGTGGTCCTGATGCAGGAGAACCGCTCCTTCGACCACTACCTCGGCACCTTGCGCGGCGTCAGGGGGTTCGGGGACCCGCACCCCGTGACGCTGCCGAGCGGCAAGCCGGTCTGGCACCAGTCGGACGGCACGAAGGAGGTGCTGCCCTTCCACCCGGACGCCGACGACCTCGGTCTGGCCTTCCTTGAGGACCTGCCGCACGGGTGGAAGGACACCCAGGCCGCCTTCAACAAGGGCCGGTACGACCAGTGGATCCCGGCCAAGTCCGCCACGACGATGGCGCACCTGACCCGTGAGGACATCCCGTTCCACCACGCGCTCGCCGACGCCTTCACCATCTGCGACGCCTACCACTGCTCCTTCATGGGATCCACCGACCCCAACCGCTACTACCTGTGGACGGGCCACACCGGCAACGACGGCAAGGGCGGCGGCCCGGTCCTCGGCAACGACGAACTGGGCTACTCCTGGACGACCTATCCCGAGCGGCTGGAGAAGGCCGGGGTCTCCTGGAAGATCTACCAGGACGTCGGCGACGGCCTGGACGCCGCCGGCGGCTGGGGCTGGATCGAGGACGCCTACCGCGGCAACTACGGCGACAACTCGCTGCTGTACTTCGACCAGTACCGCAACGCCAAGCCCGGCGACCCGCTGTACGACAAGGCCCGCACCGGCACCGACGCCCGCAAGGGCGAGGGCTTCTTCGACCTCCTGCGCGCCGACGTCAAGGCAGGGAAGCTGCCGGAGGTCTCCTGGGTCGTGGCCCCCGAGGCCTTCACCGAGCACCCCAACTGGCCCGCCAACTACGGCGCCTGGTACATCTCGCAGGTCCTCGACGCGCTCACCTCCGACCCGGAGGTGTGGAGCAGGACCGCGCTGTTCATCACCTACGACGAGAACGACGGGTTCTTCGACCACGTCGTGCCGCCGTTCCCGGCCGGCTCGTCCGCACAGGGCGCGTCCACCGTCGACGTCACCCGCGACGTGTACGCCGGCGACAGCGGGCACCCGGCGGGTCCGTACGGGCTGGGTCAGCGCGTCCCGATGTTCGTCGTCTCCCCCTGGAGCAAGGGCGGCTACGTCTGCTCGCAGACCTTCGACCACACCTCCATCATCCGGTTCATGGAGCGCCGCTTCGGCGTGACCGAGCCCAACATCTCCCCCTGGCGCCGCGCCGTCTGCGGCGATCTGACGACGGCCTTCGACTTCCGGCACAAGGACAGCCGCACCCCGCGGCTGCCCGACACCGACGGCTACCTCCCGCCGGACGGCGACCGTCACCCCGACTACTCCCCGGTCCCTCCCGCGAAGGGCTCGCTGCCCCGTCAGGAGCGCGGTCTGCGCCCCGCACGGCCCGTCCCGTACGACCTCGCCGCCGACGGCGCGGTCAGCGCCGCGGGCTCGCTGCGGATCGAGTTCGCCTCCCACGGCGAGGCCGGCGCCGGTTTCCTGGTCACCTCCACGACGGACGCCTCCGGTCCGTGGACGTACACCGTCGGGTCGGGGCACTCGCTCACCGGCGCCTGGAACGTCGCCGCGGGCGCCCACGGCGACTACGACCTCACCGTGCACGGCCCCAACGGCTTCCTGCGCCGGTTCGCCGGCCGGGCCGCGGCGGCGGGTGCCGAGGTCGGCGCCCGCCACGACGGCGGGAGCGGCGCCGTGCGCCTGGTCCTGACCAACCAGGGCCACTCGACGGTCACACTCACGGTCAAGGACGGCTACGGCGAGCACAAGCCGGCGTCCCACCGGCTGCGTCCGGGCGCCCGTGTCGTGCACGTGGCCGAGACGCACCGCAGCCACGGCTGGTACGACCTGTCGGTGACCTCCGACCACGACGGCACCTTCCGGCGCCGGCTGGCCGGCCACGTCGAGACGGGCCGGGAGAGCACCAGCGACCCGGCGATCGGCGGCTGACCGTCCCGCACGGTACGAGGGCGCGCGCCCGCTACATCGGCTCGACGTAGCGGGCGCGCCACTCCGGGCGGGGGTCGGCGCCCGGGCTCGTCCAGTACTCCCGTCCGGCGACGATCCGCCCGTCGCGGACGGTCCAGAACGACGCCGCGTGGAAGAGCCCGAGGTCCACGTGCGGCACCTCGACCTCCGAGACGGCCTGGTCGCCGTCGCCCACGACCCGCAGGACGCGGATCGACCAGCCTTCCGGGTACTCGCTGTTGACGGCGAGGAAGTTGGCCCTGCCGACGATGCGCTCGCCGCTCACGGGCCACTCCACCACGGCGTCCTCGGCGATCAGTTCACCGGCACCGGCCCAGTCGCGCGCCTGGATCCGCTGCCACAGCTCTTCGACGACCTTCGCAGACTCCACGCTCACAGCATGCCCGAAGGAGCGCCGCCGGGACCCCGGTACGGCAGGGTCTGCCGATAGACGACGCTGGTCGTCGCGCTCCCGAACTGCGCCAGCTCGTCCATGACTTCCTCCAGGTGGCCCATGGACGCGGCGGCGACCTTCAGCACGTAGCACTCCTCCCCGGTGGTGCGCAGGCACTCCAGGATCTCCGCACGCTCCGCGAGCAGCCGGTGCAGGGGCTCGTGCCGGCTGCCGGGGTACTTCAGGCGGACGACCGCGAGGACCGGGTAGCCGGCCTTGCCGAGGTCGACCTCCGCGCGGTAGCCCGTGATGACGCCCAGGCTCTCCAGCCGGCGGACCCGCTCGGTGGTCGCGGAGGCGCTGAGGCTCACCCGGCGGGCCAGTTCGGTGAAGGGCACCCGGCCGTCGCGCTGCAGCTCGGTGAGGATCGTCCAGTCGGTCGCGTCGAGATTCTCGGCCATGCGGCGAAGATACCGGCGGATCCACGGCCGGGCGTCGCCCACACCGCGAGGAATGCCTTCCAGGCGGGACCTCCGGCTGGATAGCCTGACGGAGTGCGAATCGGTGTGAACGTCCCCAATTTCGGGCCCGGAACCGACCCCGGCGTGCTGCGCGACTGGGCGCGGACGGTGGAGGGTCTCGGCTTCGACCTGCTGATGGTCTCCGACCACGTCGTGGTGACGCCGGACGTGGCGGAGCAGTACCCGGCACCCTTCTACGAGCCCTTCACCACCCTGTCCTGGCTCGCGGGCGTCACCGACAAGATCCGGCTGGGGACGACGGTGCTGATCCTGCCGTACCGGCATCCGCTGCTGACCGCCCGGATGGCCGCGAACCTCAACGCGCTCAGCGGCGGGCGGCTGGTGCTCGGCGTGGGCGTCGGCTGGGCGCGGCAGGAGTTCGCGGCGCTCGGCGTCCCCCACGAGCGGCGCGGCGCGCTGACGGACGAGTACCTGGCGGCACTGCGCGAGGCCTGGAAGGACGAGGCGGACTACGCCGGCGGCCCCGTGCCGCTCTGGATCGGGGGCAACAGCACGGCGGGACGACGGCGGGCGGTCCGCGTCGGCGACGCGTGGCATCCGCTGCGGTTCAACCTGCCCTGGCTGCGCGAGGCCGTCGGCGACCTCGCCTCTCAGGCCCGCGAGCAGGGACGGCCCGTACCCGCACTCGCGCCGCGCATCGCGCTGCGGCTCACGCCGGGACCGGTGACCGGGCCGGACCGGCTCGCCGGCGAGGGCACCCTCGACCAGATCACCGCCGACCTCGACGGACTGCGGGCGCTCGGCGCGGACACCGTCGTCCTGGACCCCTTCAACGGCGACCCCCACGAGATCCTGCGCCCGCAGACGGCGTGGCAGGCGCTCGCGGCCGTCGCCGCCCACCGCTCACGAACGGAGTGACGATGACCGACGAGATGACGACCCGGCTGCTGCGCCGGGCGGTCGAACTGGCCGCGGAGGCCCGTGCGTCCGGCAACCCGCCCTTCGGCTCGCTGCTGGCGGGGCCGGACGGCGCCGTGCTCGCCGAGGACCGCAACAGCAGCCTGAGCGACGACGACATCACCGCCCACCCCGAGCTGAAGCTGGCGCGGTGGGCGGCCCGGGAGCTCGATCCGGCCACCGCGGCCGCCACCACCCTGTACACCAGCTGCCAGCCCTGCGGGATGTGCGCGGGCGCCATCGAGCGCTCGGGCCTGGGCCGGGTCGTCTACGCCCTGTCCACCGACCAGCTCACCGGGCTCAAGTCGCCCGCCGCCAAGGCCGGTTTCCCGCACGTGCCGCAGGACGGCCCGGCCCTGTACGACGAGGCCCGGGTCCCGGTCGAGGGCTACTACTGATCCCGCCGGCCCCCGCCCCGCGGCCTCACTCCTGCTTCTCGCCCGAGGCGAAGCGGGAGATGATCAGGGCGACGATGATGATGGCCCCGTTGAGGAACTGGTTCCACAGCGGGGGCACGCCCGCCAGGGTCATCACGTTCACGACCAGCTGCAGGGTGAGGACACCGGTCAGCGCCCCGAAGAGCGTGCCGCGGCCGCCGTTGAGGCTGACCCCGCCGATGACGGTCGCGGCGAAGACCTGGAAGATCCAGCCGCTGCCCTGGTCAGCGGAGATCGAGCCGTAGTGCCCGCTGTAGAGCACGCCCGCGAAGGCCGCGAGCACGCCGCCCACGATGAGCACCACCCAGGTGATCCGGTCCACCCGGATGCCCGCGGTGCGCGCGGCCTCGGGGTTGCCGCCGATCGCGTACAGCGCCCGGCCGTGCCGCAGCCAGGCGAGCGCGCAGCCGCCGACCGCGAAGAGCAGGGCGCAGACCCAGATCGCGGCGGGCACCCCGGCCCAGGAGGCGTGGCCGAGGTAGGTGAAGGAACCGGGGAGCTCCACGATGGAACGGCCCTCGGAGATGGCGATCTGCAGCCCGCGCAGCATGGTGAGCGCGCCGAGGGTGACGATGAAGCCGTTCAGCCGCAGCTTGAGGATGAAGAAGCCGTTGACGGCACCGATGACCGCGCCGACCAGCAGGCACACCGGTATCGCCGTCCAGACCGGCAGCAGTTCCAGTCCGTTGAAGCGGCCGCCCGCCGAGGGCAGGACGAGCCAGACGGCGATGACCGGCGCGACGCCGATGGTGGACTCCAGCGACAGGTCCATCCGGCCCGCGATGAGGATCAGCGCCTGGGCCAGCACGAGCAGGCTGAGCTCGGTGGACTGCTGGGCGACCCCGATGAGGTTGTCGGAGGTGAGGAACGCCGGCGAGACGATGAAGCCGATGACGCCCAGCACCAGGATGGCGGGGACGAGGGACAGTTCGCGGAAGCGGGCGAGCCCGCCCGGTACGCGGCGCGGCGTCCCGGCCGCGGCCGCCTCGGCGGTGGGCGCCGGCGGCTCGGTGACGTCAGTGGTGGTGGACATGGCTACCCTTCCTCTTCCTCTCCCTGCTCGGTGTCCCGCTCCTGCGCGGGACGTGCGGCCACGCCCTCCATGGCGGCGACCAGTTCCTCGTCACGCCAGCCCCGGCCGAACTCCGCGACCACCCGGCCGTGGAACATCGCCACGATCCGGTCGCACGCCCTGAGGTCGTCCAGCTCGTCGGAGACGACCAGCGCGGCCCGGCCGTCGTCGGCGACCTTGCGGATCCTGCCCAGCAGGAACTCCTTGGACCGCACGTCCACCCCGTTGGTGGGCCGTACCGCGACCAGCACATGGGGGTCGGTGGCCAGGGCGCGGGCGACCACGACCTTCTGCTGGTTGCCGCCGGAGAGCGCGGAGACGGAGGTCGCCGCGCCCGGCGTCCTGATGTCCAGGTCCTTGATCATGCGCTCGGCGAACTCGCGGGTCCGCGAGGGCAGTACGGTGCCGAACGGCCCGAGCTGGTCCGTGACCGTGAGGGTGGCGTTCTCGGCCACGCTGCGCGTGCCGACCAGGCCCTGGTGGTGGCGGTCCTCGGGGACCAGGCCCACCCCCGCGGCCAGGGCGGCGGGGACGCCGGAGCCGCGCACCTCCCGGCCCGCGACGGTGATCCGCCCGGCGTCGGCGCGGTGCAGTCCGGCGAGGGTCTCCCCCAGCCGGACGTTTCCGCTGGCGGTGGCCCCGGCGAGGCCGACGACCTCGCCGGCGCGGACCTCCAGGCGGACGTCCGCGTAGGCGCCGCGCAGGGTCAGGCCGGTCACGTCCAGCAGCGGCGCGCCGCCGGTGTCCGCCGCCCGGCCGCCCGCCGGGGCGCCGGCCGCGGGCGCGGCGGCCCTCTCCCCGGTCATCGCCTCGACCAGGGCGTCGTGGTCCAGTTCGGCCACCGGGGCGGTGACGATGTGCCGGGCGTCCCGGTAGACGGTGACGGTGGTGCAGAGGTCGTAGACCTCCTGCAGGTGGTGCGAGATGAAGAGGAAGGCCACGCCCTGCCGTTGCAGGTCGCGGAGCTTGTCGAAGAGCCGGGTGATACCGCGGGCGTCGAGCCGGGCGGTGGGCTCGTCGAGGATGATGAAGCGGGCGCCGAAGGACAGGGCGCGTGCGATCTCCACGAACTGCCGCTGCTCGACCGTGAGGTCGCGGGCGCGTGCGGCGGGGTCGATGTCGACCTCGTACTCGCCGAGCAGTTCGGCCGCCCGGCGGCGCAGTGCCGTCCACCGGATGGGGCGCAGCGCGCCGGGGCTCTGCCGGTTGAGGAAGAGGTTCTCGGCCACGGAGAGGTCGCCGATGACGGTGGAGCGCTGGTAGACGCAGGCGACCCTGGAGCGCCAGGCGTCGGTGTCGCCGAAGGAGGGCGCCGGTTCGCCCGAGAAGCGCAGGGTGCCGTCGTCGGGCTGCTGGAGGCCGGTGAGGATGCCGACGAGGGTGGACTTGCCGGCGCCGTTGCGGCCCACGAGGGCGTGCGACTCGCCCGGGGCGACCGAGATGCCCGCGTCGCGCAGCGCCACGGTGGCGCCGAACCGCTTGCTGATCCCGGTCGCCTCGGCCACGGCCGGCGGCGCGGTGGCGGGGTCCGCCATGGTGGTCTTCCGTTCTTCGGGTGCGGACGGACGGTCAGCCGATGTTGTTGCCCCACAGGGCCTTGTCGTCGACGTTTTCCTTGGTCACCAGCGGCGCGGGGAGCTGGTCCTCCAGGCCGTTGGGGATGCTGATGATCGTCGAGTCGTGGTCGGTGGGGCCCGCCTTGAAGGTCTTCCCCTCCGCGGCGGCCTTGGCGTAGTACAGCGCGTACTTGGCGTAGAGGTCGGCGGGCTGGGAGACGGTGGCGTCGATCTCGCCCTTGCGGATGGCGTCCAGCTCCTGCGGGATGCCGTCGTTGGAGACGATGCTGATGTGGCCCTTCTGCCCGGCCGGCTTGAGCAGGCCCTTCTGCTTGAGCAGGGCCAGCGTCGGCTGCAGGAAGACACCGCCCGCCTGCATGTAGATGCCGTTCAGGTCGGGGTGCTGGGCGAGCAGGCTCTGCAGCTTGGCGGAGGCGACGTCGCCCTTCCAGTCGGTGGGCAGCTCGAAGACCGTGATGCCGGGGAACTTCTCCTTCATGCACGCCGCGAACGCCTCGGAGCGGTCGCGGCCGTTGATGGAGTCCAGGGCGCCCTGGAACTCGGCCACCTTGCCCTTGCCGCCCAGTTGCTCGCCCAGGAACTCGCAGGCCTTGGTGCCGTACGCCTTGTTGTCGGCGCGGACGACCATGTAGACGTCGCCCTTGTCGGGGCGGGTGTCCACGCTGACCACGGGGATCTTCTTGCCGGCGAGGGTGTCGAGGGTGGAGGCGATGGCGCCGGTGTCCTGCGGCGCCATCACGACGGCCTTGGCCCCGGTGTTCTGGAAGACCTGGACGTTGGCGACGAGCTTGGTGATGTCGTTCTGCGAGTTGCTCCGCGGCAGCGCGTTCAGGCCGTCGTCCTCGATGCCCTTCTCGACGTACTGCGCGTAGGAGTTCCAGAAGTCGGAGTCCGAGCGCGGCAGGTCGATGCCGATGGCGGGCTTGTCGTCGCCGGAGCCGGCGGCGGTGCCGGTGCTGCCGCGGTTGCAGGCGGTGGCGAGCGCGGCCGTGACGAGAACGGCCGCGGCGATCGCGGCGGTGGAGCGCGTGCGGGCGGGCTTCATGCCGTGTTCTCCCTGTCCGGGTAAGCCGGGGCGATTCATCCGAGGTATCCCGGACGAAAGGAAGGTAAGTCCGTCCCGCGACCCTGACAACCCCTTATACGGACACGATCGAATGGAGTTCGAGGGGCGAGACATCCGAGGAATGGATTGCCAGCCCCGTCCCGGAGGCCTAGAGTCACCGTGGCGCGAGACCTCCGATGTCTTGGCCAGGCCGAGCGTGAAAGGCAGCCACTTGTCCGCAACCTCCGCCCGCATCACCGCGATCGACACCCACGACATCCGCTTCCCCACCTCACGGGAGCTCGACGGTTCGGACGCGATGAATCCGGACCCCGACTACTCCGCCGCGTACGTGGTGCTGCGGACCGATGCCGACGACGGCCACGAAGGACACGGCTTCGTCTTCACCATCGGCCGGGGCAACGACGTCCAGGTCGCGGCGATCGAGGCACTCCGCCCCCATCTCGTCGGCCGGCCGGTCGAGGAGCTGTGCGCCGACCCCGGCTCCGTGGCCCGCGACCTGACCGGCGACAGCCAACTGCGCTGGCTGGGGCCCGAGAAGGGCGTGATGCACATGGCGATCGGAGCCGTCGTCAACGCCGTGTGGGACCTGGCCGCCAAGCGCCGGGGCCTTCCGCTGTGGCGGCTGCTGGCCGAGGCCGAGCCCGAATGGCTCGTCTCCCAGGTCGACTTCCGCTACATCGCCGACGCCCTCACCCCCGAACGCGCGCTGGAACTGTTGCGCGCGGGCCGGAAGGGCGCCGCCGCGCGCACCGCCGAACTGCTGGAGCACGGCTACCCCGGCTACACCACCTCGCCCGGCTGGCTCGGCTACTCCGACGAGAAGCTGACCCGCCTCGCCGAGCAGGCCGTGGCCGACGGCTTCACCCAGATCAAACTGAAGGTCGGCGCCGACCTGGGCGACGACGTACGGCGCATGCGCACGGCCCGCGCCGCCGTGGGCCCGGACGTGCGCATCGCGATCGACGCCAACCAGCGGTGGGGCGTCGCCGAGGCCGTGGCATGGGTCACCGCGCTGGGCGAGTTCGACCCGTACTGGATCGAGGAACCCACCTCCCCCGACGACGTCCTCGGCCACGCCGCGATCCGCAAGGCGGTCGCGCCGGTCCGGGTCGCCACCGGCGAGCACGTGCAGAACCGGATCGTGTTCAAGCAGCTGCTGCAGGCCGGCGCGATCGACGTGCTGCAGATCGACGCGGCGCGGGTCGGCGGGGTCAACGAGAACCTGGCCATCCTGCTGCTGGCCGCCGCCTTCGGCGTCCCGGTGTGCCCGCACGCCGGCGGCGTCGGACTGTGCGAACTGGTGCAGCACCTGTCGATGTTCGACTTCGTGGCACTGGCCGGCACGACCGAGGACCGCTCCATCGAGTACGTGGACCACCTCCACGAACACTTCACCACGCCGGTCGTCATGCGCCGCGGCCACTACACCGCTCCGGTGGCGCCCGGCTTCTCCGCGCAGATGAGGCCGGAATCGATCGACGCGTACCGCTACCCCGACGGTACGTTCTGGGTGGCCGACCGGGCACGGCAGGAAGGTGGGACGGCATGAGCGAGGAGTTGCGCGACCTGGAGGGCCTCGGGGCCCTGGTCACGGGCGGCGCCTCCGGGATCGGGCTGGCGACCGCGCGGCTGCTGGCCGCGCGCGGCGCCCGCGTCGCCGTACTGGACCTGGCGCCGGACGGACTGCCGGCGCACCTGACGGGTTTCAAGGCCGACGTCAGCGACGACGCCTCCACCCGCGCCGCCGTGGACTGCGCGGCGGAAGCCCTCGGCGGCCTCGACGTCCTCGTCAACAACGCGGGCATCGGGGCGGCGGGCACCGTCGAGGACAACCCCGACGAGCAGTGGCACCGCGTGCTCGACGTCAACGTGCTCGGAATCGTGCGCACCACCCGCGCCGCGCTCCCGCACCTGCGGCGCTCGGCCCGTCCCGCGATCGTCAACACCTGCTCCATCGCCGCCACCGCCGGGCTGCCGCAGCGCGCGCTGTACAGCGCCAGCAAGGGCGCCGTGCTCTCGCTGACCCTGGCGATGGCCGCCGACCACGTCCGCGAGGGCATCCGGGTCAACTGCGTCAACCCCGGTACCGCCGACACCCCGTGGGTGGCCCGGCTGCTGGACGCCGCCGACGACCCCGAGGCGGAACGCGCCGCCCTCGACGCCCGGCAGCCGATGGGCCGCCTGGTGACCGCCGACGAGGTCGCCGCCGCCATCGTCTACCTGGCGAGCCCCGCCGCGGCCTCCGTCACCGGCACCGCGCTCGCCGTGGACGGCGGCATGGCCGGGCTGCGGCTGCGCCCGGCCGGGAAGTGAGGGCCCGGACCGCGATGCGCACCACCACCCTGGGCCGCAGCCAAGTCGCCGTCACCGAGGTGGGCTTCGGCGCCGCCCCGATCGGCAACCTCTTCACCCCGGTCGCCGACGACGCCGCCCGCGCGGCCGTGGACGCCGCCTGGGACGCAGGCGTCCGCTACTTCGACACCGCGCCCCACTACGGGCTCGGCCTGTCCGAACGCCGGCTCGGCGCCGCCCTGCGCGACCGGCCGCGGGCCGAGTACACCGTCTCCACCAAGGTCGGGCGGCTGCTGGAGCCCGGCGGACCGGGCGGGGACGACCTGGCGAACGGCTTCGCCGTGCCCGCCGGGCTGCGCCGCGTCTGGGACTTCAGCGCCGACGGCGTACGGCGCTGCGTCGAGGCGAGTCTGGAGCGCCTCGGCCTGGACCGCGTCGACGTGGTGTACCTCCACGACCCCGACGACCACGCCGAGGAGGCCTTCGGCCAGGCGTACCCGGCGCTGGAGGAACTGCGCGCGCAGGGCGTGGTCGGGGCGATCGGCGCGGGCATGAACCAGACCGCCATGCTCGCCCGCTTCCTGCGGGACACCGACGTCGACGTGGTGCTGATGGCCGGCCGCTACACACTGCTGGAGCAGGAGGGCCTGGCCGAGGTGCTGCCGCTGGCCGCGGCCCGCGGCGCGAGCGTGGTCGTGGGCGGCGCCTTCAACTCGGGCCTGCTGATCGACCCGGGCGAGGACGCCACGTACGACTACGCCCCCGCCCCCGGGCCCGTGCTCGCCCGCGCCCGCCGCCTGCGGTCGGTGACCGGCCGGCACGGCGTGCCGCTGCGCGCGGCCGCCCTGCGCTTCCCCGCGGCCCATCCCGCCGTGGCGAGCACGCTGGTGGGGCTGCGCTCCGCCGACGAGGCGCGGGACACCGCGGCGATGCTGCGGCTGCCGCTCCCGGCCCCGATGTGGGCCGACCTGCGCGCCGAGGGCCTGCTCCGCGCGGACGTACCCGTACCGGACGAGGAGGTGTCATGAGGGTCGCCCTGCACACGAAGGTGCGAGCGGACCGGATCGCCGCCTACGAGGCGGCGCACCGAGAGGTGCCCGCTGAGCTGACCGCCGCCATCCGCGGCGCGGGCGTGCGCGAGTGGACGATCTGGCGCAGCGGCGGCGACCTCTTCCACCTGCTGGACGTCGGCGACTACCCGGCGATGCTCGCCGCGCTGGAACGGCTGCCCGTCAACATCGCCTGGCAGGCGCGGATGGCGGAGCTGCAGGAGGTCGCCCACGACTACTCCGCCGAGGGCGCCGGGGCGCCGCTGCCGGTGGTGTGGCAGCTGTGACCGCGGTGGAAGGCATCATCGACGCGCACCACCACCTGTGGGACCTGTCGGTGCGCGACCAGGACTGGATCACCGGGGAGCGGCTGGCCCCGCTGCGCCGCGACTTCTCCCTCGCCGACCTGGAACCGGAGGCGAAGGCCGCCGGGGTCACCGCGACCGTCCTCGTCCAGACCGTCACGGTGGCCGCGGAGACCCCGGAGTTCCTGGCGCTGGCCGCGGGCAGCGACCTGGTGGCCGGGGTGGTCGGCTGGACCGACCTGACGGACCCCGCGGTCGCGGACCGGCTCGCGGCCCTGCGCGAACTGCCGGGCGGCGAGCACCTGGTGGGGATCCGCCACCAGGTGCAGGGCGAAGCCGACCCCGAGTGGCTGCTCCGTCCCGACGTGCTGCGCGGACTGCGCGCGGTGGCCGACGCGGGGCTCGTCTACGACCTGGTGGTGCTCGCCCGCCAGCTCCCGGCGGCGACCCGCGCCGCCGGCCTCGTGCCCGAGCTGGTGTTCGTCCTCGACCACCTGGGCAAGCCGCCCATCTCCGAGGGCGGGACGCGGCCCTGGAGCGACGACCTGCGGTCGCTGGCCGCACGGCCCAACACCGTGTGCAAGCTCTCCGGCATGGTCACCGAGGCCGACTGGGACACCTGGACCACGGCCGACCTCGCCCCCTACGCCGCCACCGTCCTCGACGCCTTCGGGCCCGGCCGCCTGATGTTCGGCTCCGACTGGCCGGTGTGCCGGCTCGCCGCCTCCTACGCCGAGGTGGTCGACGCCGCCCGCGCCCTGACCGGCGGACTGGACGACGGCGAGCGGCGGGAGGTCTTCTCCGGCACGGCCCGGCGCGTCTACGGCCTCTGATCCCCCCGCGCGGACCGGCCCCGGGCGGGGTGCGGGTGACTAGACTCCCACCCCTGGCAGCACGAGGGACGGGCGTGGGCGCGTGAGCGACGGCAGACCGGACACACCCCCGGCGGGCGCGGCGGGGCGGCTCACCGTGCGCGACGTCCTCGACCTCGACCTCGTGACGCCCTGGGTGCCGGAGGTCGTGGCCGGTTCCGCCCATCTGCACCGCGCGGTGCGCTGGCTGCACGTGGCCGAGGCGCTGGACGTCGGGGTCATGCTCAGCGGCGGGGAGATGGTGCTGACCACCGGACTGCTGCTGGCGGGCGACGAGCGGGCGCAGCGCGAGTACGTCGAGTCGATGCAGCGCGCCGACGTCGCGGCGGTCGTCCTGGGCCTCGGCCGGGCGTTCCGCACCACGCCCGAGCCGATGCGCCGGGCCGCCGAGCGCTGCGGGGTGCCGCTGATCGTGCTGCACCGGCCGGCACCGTTCGCGCGGCTCACCGAGGAGGTGCACGCGCGGCTGGTGCACGGCCGGTTCGCCGCGCTCGACCTCTCCGACCGGGTCCGCTCCTCGCTGACCGCGCTCAACCTCTCCGGCGCCAGCCTCCAGCAGGTCCTGGACGAGATAGCGGCGCACAGCGGCTGCCCGGCCGTCGTCGTCAACCTCGCGCAGCGCGTGCTGGCCTCGGCCGGGGACAAGGGCTCGCTCAACGACCTGCTGCGCGACTGGGAGCGGGTCTCCGGTCAGGTCGCCGAACTGGCCGGCAGCGGCGCGGTGACGGTCGGCCCGGACGGCTGGGTCGTCGCCCCGCTGGAGGCACGGGGCCGGCAGTGGGGGCGCCTGGTGCTCTTCGGCTACCACGGCCCGGAGGAGTTCGGCCGGGTGCTGGGCGCCCGTGCCTCCGAGGCGCTCGCCATGCACCGCCTCCTCGGTGACCAGGACCGGGGCTGGGAGGACCAGGCCGCCGAGTCGCTGCTGCACGACCTGGCGACGGGCACGGCCCGCCCCGAGCAGCTGGTCACCCGGGTGCGCGCCGCGGGGCTCCCGGTCAACCGGCGCACCTTCGTGCCCGTCGTCGTCCGCCCCCTCGGGGCGGTGCCGGAGGGCCGGGACGACATGCCGGAGCTGATCGAGCACGTACTGGCCGAACACCCCGGCGTCGCCGGGCTGGTGGCGCGGATCGGCTCCGCCGGCACGGCGGTCCTGCTGAGCATCCCGTACGGTCAGGACGCCGATGCCGCCGTGCACAAGGTGGCGGTGCGGGTGCACGAGGAGCTCGCCGGGCGGCACCGTACCGCGGTGGCCGGCGCGGGTTTCGGCTGCCGGGAGCTGGACGAGGTCCGCCGTTCCTTCGTCGAGGCGGTGCACGTGGCGGACGCGGCGGTCGCCGGCCCGCCCGGGGCACCGGTGGCCCGGCTGCGCGACGTGCGGTTGCGCGGCCTGGTCCGCCTGCTGCGCGACGAGCCGGAGCTGCAGGCCTTCATCGGGCGGGAGCTGGGGCCCCTGCTGGGGAACCCGGCGCTGCTGGAGGTGCTGCGCACCTACCTGGCCACGGGCCGCAACAAGTCGGCGGCCGCCCAGGTGCACCACGTCAGCCGGCCCGCCCTGTATCGGCGGCTGCAGAGCATCGAGTCGCTGCTCGGCATCGACCTGGACGACTGGGAGCAGCTCACCTCGCTGTACGTGGCGCTGCTCGCGCACGAGGCGCAGCGCGCCGCGGGGCCCGGGTCCGGCCGCTGAGCGGACCGGACCCGGGCCCCTGTACGAACCGGCGGGGTCAGCTCCTGTGGTCGGGCGCGAGACGGCTGAGCAGGAGGTAGACGAGGAGGGAGGCGGCGAGGCCGACGGCCCACCCGTAGTCCGCGAGCGGCTTCAGGAAGGGGATCATCCCGTCGACGGGGAACGGCCCCTGCTTGACGCCCTTGGCGTCGAGCCCGGAGTGCGAGCCGCCGATGGCCAGGACACCGCCGACCGCGAACGCCGCCAGCGCCCGCCAGTTCCACCCGCCGTCGTACCAGTAGCGGCCCTCCGTCCGGTACAGGTCGGCCAGCTCCAGCCGGGTGCGGCGCAGGATCCAGTAGTCGGCGATGAGGATGCCGGCCACCGTGCCGAGCAGACCGCCGACGGTGCCGAGCCAGGTGAAGATGTACGCCTGCGGGCTGGCCAGCAGCTTCCAGGGGAAGATGACGACGCCCACGACCGCGGTGATCAGCGCACCGGTGCGGAAGCTGATCCTGCGCGGCGCGATGTTCGAGAGGTCGAAGGCGGGCGAGACCACGTTGGCCGCTATGTTCACCGACAGGGTGGCCACCAGGACCGTGATCAACGCGAAGAGCACCGCGGCCCAGTTGTCGAGCTTGGCGGCCAGCGCCACCGGGTCCCAGATCGGCTCGCCGTACACCGCCTGCGAGCCGGAGGTCACCAGCACCGACAGCAGCGCGAACAGCGTCATCGTGGTGGGCAGTCCGAGGGACTGGCCCCACAGCTGGGCGCGCTGGCCGGCGGCGTAGCGGGTGAAGTCGGGGATGTTGAGGGAGAGGGTCGACCAGAAGCCGATCATGCCCATGAGGGCGGGGAAGAAGACCTTCCAGAAGTCACCGCCCCAGCCGAGGGCGGAGGGCTGGTCGAGCAGCGGGCCGAAGCCGCCGGCCTTCACGCTCATCCAGATCAGCAGCGCGATCGCGCCGACGATGACGAAGGGGGCCGCCCAGTTCTCGAACCGCCGCACCATCTCCATGCCGCGCACGATGATCGCGACCTGGATGGTCCAGAAGACGACGAAGGAGAGCCACTGCGTCCACGGGTAGCCGCCGATCGTCCCGGCGGTCGCCCAGGAGTCGCCGAAGAGCTTCCCCGCGAGCAGGAAGATGCCGGAGCCGCCGATCCAGGTCTGGATGCCGAACCACACGCAGGCGACCGCCGCCCGGACCAGGGCGGGCAGGTTGGCCCCGCGCACCCCGAACGACGCGCGGGCGAAGACCGGGAACGGGATGCCGTACTTGGGACCGGCGTGGCCGGTGAGCAGCATCGGCACGAGCACGATGAGGTTGGCGAGGGCGATGGTGAGCACCGCCTGCTTCCAGTCCATGCCGAGGGCGACCAGGCCCGAGGCGAGGGTCCAGGAGGCGACGTTGTGCGCCATCCCGATCCACAGCGCGGTGAAGTTGTACGTGGTCCACTTCCGCTTGGCGAGCGGAACGGGGAGCAGGTCCTCGTTGGCGTAGGGGCCGGACGGGACGGCGTCGGGCGGGAGCTCGACGCGGCCGTCGGCCCCGGTTCTTCCGGCAGGGGGTGGAGCGGTGGCTGTCATGGCAGCCCCTTCGTTCGAGGCGGGGAACGGGGATCGAACGTGCCGTGCGGGGGGATGGCGGGCCCGGGATCAGCCGCGGAGCGCGGGGATGACGGTGGAGCCGTAGACGTCGATGGTGGACTCCTTGGCGTCCTGCATGTCGTACAGGGCGAACTGGTCGACACCGAGGGCCTTCAGGGCGCGCAGCTTCTCGATGTGCTGCTCGGCGGTGCCGATGAGGCAGAAGCGGTCGACGATCTCGTCGGGGACGAACGCGGTGTCGGGGTTGCCGGTGCGGCCGTGGTGCGAGTAGTCGTACCCCTCACGGGCCTTGATGTAATCCGTGAGCTCCTGGGGGACCGCGCTCGACACCTCGCCGTACCGGGTCACCAGGTCGGCGACGTGGTTGCCGACCATGCCGCCGAACCAGCGGCACTGCTCGCGGGCGTGGGCCAGCGCCTGCGGGGAGTCGTCCTCGGTGA
>NZ_JBEXSX010000027.1:0-112625 GCF_040613835.1 Streptomyces sp. NPDC006207
CCCGTCACCCCGAGGCACAGGGCCGGGCCCGGGAGGAGATCGACCGCGTCCTCGGTGGACGCGGGCCACGGCGGTGGCCGCCGTCGTGGCCTGCGTGACCCTCGCACCGGGGCTGTGGCCACCGGGCGGGGCACGGACGCCGGCCGACGCGGCGGGACAGCGGCACGCCCTCCCCGCAGCGACGCCCTCGCCGGGAGCCACGGGGGACCGCACGACGGTACGCCTCCTGAGCGGCACCGGACTGACGCTGCGGGTACCGCGGACCTGGCACAGCCTGTCCGTCGACGACCGCGGCACGGCGACGGGCTTCGTCGCCTCGCAGCTCCTGAGCCTCCCGTCACGCGACTCCTGCCCCGACCTGGCGGAGGAAGCGCTGCCCGCCTGCGAGCCGCTGGAGGAACTCGGCGAGGACGGGGTGCTGATGACGTTCCGGACCGCCGTGACGGGCAAGGCCGGCCCGGCGACGCCCCTCACCCTGGGCGATCCGGTGGCCGCGGGAAAGGGGTGCCAGGTACTGCGGGGCGACACGGAGATCCTCGCCTGGGGTTACGGCCGCTCGGCGGCGTACGGCAAGCCCTTCGAGGTGCGCATCGACGTGTGCCTGCGCGCACCGTCGGACGCCACCCTCACCACGGTCACGGAGGCCCTGAAGTCGGCGTTCTCCAGCGCCGGCGGCTGACGGGAGACGGCGGGCCCGTGGACCGACCGGCGACGGCGCGTTCCAGGGCGTCCCGGCACAACCAAACCCTTGCCCGGCATGTCGTACATCGAAAGCAGGCAAGAGCCGCAATGCAAGGGGGAACCATGCGTGCGAAACGATACGGGGCGGTCCTGGCCGCCCTGGTGATGGCGGGTGCGGGGGTGGCCGTGGCAGCGCCCGCGGTGGCCGCGGCGCCCGCGGCGGCGTGCCCGACGGGCTGGGGCAGCCTCCCGAAGTCCGGGACCGACGCCGACCTCGGGTCACTGACCGACATCAGGACCGGCAGCCACGAGTGCTACGACCGTGTGGTGTTCGACGTGCCCACCGCAGGCACGGACGCGATCGGCTACACCGTGCAGTACGTCGACGCCGTCCACCAGGACGGCTCGGGGCGGGTCATACCGGTCTCCGGTGGGGCGATCATCGAGATCCGGGTGGCCGCCCCCTCGTACGACCCGCAGACCGGCGCCGCGACGTACCCGGGCCGCGCGGGGCGGGCGCTGCCGGGCGTCGACCTGACCGGCTACCGGACCTTCCGGGACGCGAGGTTCGCGTCGAGCTTCGAGGGTGACACGCAGGTGGGCCTCGGTGTGCGGGCCCGGCTGCCGTTCCGGGTGTTCCAGCTCTCCGACCGTCTGGTGATCGACGTGGCCCACACCTGGTGAGGTGCTCCCGCCGGCCGGGCCCGGTGGCGTGGCGCCACCGGGCCCGGTCTGGGCGGCCACGGCCTTGACCAGTAACTCCTGTGAATTCCTGGGGCGGTTGAACACTCCGGGGGTGGTGTCCGTATGTGTGGACGGCTTGTCGTGTTCAGGCCGCCAATCATCAGGCGCGCAGGAGGGTTTCCTTGGTACGCAATTCGCGCAGACGTGCTACCGGCACACGTAGTGGCACCTTTGTAGCCGTCGCCCTGATGCTGGGAGGCGGTGTCCTGGTGACGGCGAACGTGTTCGCCTCGGCGACCGAGGGGGACTCGTCGGGTCAGACGGCCCAGACGACCTCCGCGGGCCAGGCGATCACGGTCGACTGTCCGGACGTCGGCACGGAGCTCACCTCCGTGCCCGAGCAGGCGAAGGAGGACGTCGACAAGGAACTCGCCCTCCTGGACCAGCAGATAGCCGAGGCCTACCAGAGGCTGAAGGAGACGTCGGCGGCCCAGCAGCAGGACCCCGGTTTCGTGGACAACGCGGTCCTGGGCCCGCTGAAGGACAAGCGCGCCGCGACGATCGCGCGCATCCTGCAGGCCATCGACCGCGTGGGGGACCCCCCGCAGGGCGTCGAGGGCCTCGCGGGGTGCACGGTCCGCTCCACCGATGCCCAGGAAGGCCAGCAGGGACAGGAGGGCCAGCAGGGTCAGGAGGGCAGCGCGCAGCCGTCCACGGGTGACGGCGGCCAGAACGGCCAGGACGGCCAGGGCGCCCCGGCCGGACAGGGCGGCAACGGCCCCGTCGTGGCGGACTTCGCCGACATCATGAGCGTGAACCCGAACGCGCCGCGCGGCCCGCAGCCGTCGGACGCCTCTTCCGGCACGTTCTCGTCCGAATGCGGTGTCAACGCAGGCGGCCTGTTCAACTCCGACAACATCATCGTCGCCCCCGGAGTGACCAACGGCGCCCACCACTTCCACGACTACATCGGCAACCAGTCCAACAACGGACTCGCCACCATCGACGACCTCGCCGAGGCGGAGACGAGCTGCAAGGACCAGGGCGACAAGTCGTCGTACTACTGGCCCGTGCTGCGCGTGCAGGACGGCACCGTGGAGCGGGACGCCGGGGCGCCCGGCGGCGGCACCGAGGGCAACGCCGGGAAGATCGTGACCCCCAAGGAGGTCACGCTCACGTTCGTCGGCAACCCCGTCAGCAAGGTCACGCCCATGCCGCGCCTGCTGCGCATCATCACGGGCGACGCGAAGGCCTTCGTCAACGGGCCGGCCAACGCCAACGCCTCCTGGAGCTGCACGGGTCTGGAGGACCGGCAGCTGAAGGACAAGTACCCGCTCTGCCCCGACGGCAGCGACGTGGTCCGCACCTTCCGGTTCCAGAGCTGCTGGGACGGCCAGAACGTCGACAGCGCCAACCACCGCACCCACGTGGCCTTCGCCGACGCGGGCGGCAACTGCCCGCAGGGCTTCAAGGCCATCCCGCAGCTCGTCCAGCGCATCGTGTACGACGTCCGGACGCCGAGCGTCCAGGACGGCGGCAAGACGGTGCCGTTGTTCGCGGTGGACTCCTTCCCCGAGAACCTGCACAAGCCGATCACCGACCACGGCGACTTCATCAACATCTTCGACGAGGGCCTGATGCAGGAGGTGGCCGACTGCATCAACCAGGGCCGCACCTGCGGCGCCGGCGACGACGGTGCAGAGGAGCCCGGCAACGGCGGGAACGGCGACCCGGGTACGGAGGAGCCCGGCAACGGCGGGAACGGCGACCCGGGTACGGAGGAGCCCGGCAACGGCGGGAACGGCGACCCGGGTACGGAGGAGCCCGGCAACGGGGGCAACGACGACCCCGGCGCCGAAGAACCGGGCGACGGCGGGAACGACGACCCCGGCGCCGAGGAGCCCCCGGCGGACAACCCGGACGACGACCAGAACGGAGGCGACGACACCCCCGACGCTCCTGTCACGGTGACGCCCAAGGCCGACACCACGCCTACGGCGGGCCAGGACGACACCGCCAACCCCCCCGCCGGCGGCCACCAGCACCACGGCGAGGAGCAGGGCGGGCAGCAGGGCGAGGAGCAGGGCGGCCAGCAGTCGACGGCGCCCGGGCAGTCCCCCGCCCCCGGCGGGTTCGCCCCGAGCCCCGCGGGACAGGCCAACCAGCAGGCGATCAACGGCGGTCTGGCCGACACCGGGACCAACCTGTGGCCGGCCGGCCTCGGAGCGGTCCTGGCGATCGCGGGATTCCTCCTGCTCCGCCGGGTGAAGCGCGGCGCGCTCTAGCTCCGCTTCCCCTGCGGCCGCAGTGAAGTCCCCCTTGGCGACCGGGCGTACCGCCCGGTCGCCAAGGGCGTCGTCCACCTAGTCGGGGACCCCGGCGCCGTCCAGGAGCCGGTGCATGTCCTCTGCGGGCAGACCGGGGTTGCCGGCGGCGTGATGGGTCGTGCCGGGGTCGTCGAGCAGTTCGCGGATCAGCGGTACGGGCAGCCGCGGGTGACGGGCCGCAGCCCAGCGCCGGTCGGGGTCGCGGGCGAACTCCTCCAGGGTCCGCACGGGCAGGTCCGGGTCGGTCAACGCGAGACGACCTGCCTCGGGGTCCGCCGAGTCCGCGAAGCGCTCCGCGAGGCCCGCGGCGGGGAACCGCGGGTGGTTGGCGAACCACTCGACCGCGCGGTGGGTGCCGTTGAGGTAGAGGTCCAGCAGCGTTTCCGGCGGCGGTTCCGGGTGGAACTCGCACAGCAGGAGCCGCACGGCGAAGTCCTCGTCGCGGGACAGCAGTTCGACGTACTCGGGCTCCAGGCCGGGGCACACGGCGGCGCTGCGGCGCAGCCACGTGTGCGCGGAGGTCGCACATCGCCGCAGGACCTCCGGGTCGTCCTGGGCCTCCCGAACCCAGTCCAGCGCGTCCAGGCGGTCCTCGGGGCCCACGGTGTAGTCGACGGCCGCGCGTTCCCGCTCCGTCAGCTCCGGCCTGGCGGAGACGACCAGCCGCACGTGCGGATCCGGGTGGGTGGCCAACCGCGCGACGAGGTCCGGTGGGAGGGAGGGGTTGGCGGCGACGGCCCCCGGGCGGTCGCCGGTGACCAGGCGTTCGGCGAGCTCGCGGCTGAGCAGCCCGCCGCGGAGCACCCTGGCCAGGTCCCAGGGGTTCGTGAGGCTCTCCACGAGCCAGGCCGTGCGTTCTGCGTCCTGATGGCAGACGCGCATTGCGGCGGCGCGTCGCACATCGAGGTCGTCGTCGTGGAGCAGCGCTTCCTTGGCGTCGTCGGTGAGGGAGTCCCACGCGCGGCAGGCCGCCTGGCGCAGGGGGCCGTCCGCATGGTCCGCAAGTCGCGCCAGGAGGTGGCCGGGCACGAGGCGCGAGATGACGGTCTCGCAGCGGATCCGCCCGTCCGGGTGGGCGAGGAGACGTTCGTACGCCCAGTCGGGCAGCGGGTCCACGCGTGTCCTGTACGGCGTCGGGCCGATGGCCAGGCCCAGGATGACCCGCGGCGACGGATCGTCGAGGAGGCGGGCCCGCTGGGCCGGGTCCGCGTTCTCGCTCTCGGCGAAGCATGCCCGTAGCGCCGGGTCCGGGTCCGTCAGGATCGCGTCGACCACTTCCAATGGCAGACCTCTTCGCTGGGCGACGTTCCGTCTGATGACCCGGTCGTCGTGCCTGAGCAGTCGCAGCAGGACGTCCGCGGGCGCGGAGGGATTCCAGGACAGATACGCCAGGGCGGCGACGTGGTGGTCGGCCATGGTGTCAGGGACCCCCCACCGCGCGGCGCTCGGCGACCCGGAGCGTGGTGGCGGCCGCCACGCCCGCCGCAAGGCCGAAGGTCAGCGCGGCCGGGACCCCGATGCCCAGACTGGCGGAGAGGGACAGCAGCCCCCAGTGCAGACCGGCCCCGTCCACGGTGACCCGCAGCAACTGCGAGGCGATCAGCCCGAGGACGGTCGCGCAGACCGCGCCGACCGCCATCGCGGGGAACGTGGCCCGTGTCAGCAGTACGGGCAGCCGCCGCAGCATCCACCACACCACGGCGAGCAGCAGCAGGTCGGCGGCGCGGGCCAGGAGCCAGTCGGTCAGCGGGCCGCCTGACGGGGTCGTCCAGGCACCGAGGAGCAGCCACTGGCGCAGCAGGTCGCCCGGTTCGGAGAGCAGGCCGATGCCGGGGGAGTAGGTCTGGAGGGCGGCGGCGACCGACTGGTACGAGAGCACCACGAGGGACACCGCGACCACCGCCGTCCCGACGGTCGCGGCCAGCCGGCCCGCACGCGCCGGGACGACCGCCTGGGGGAGCGGGTCCGCGCCCTTGGCCGTGATGCGCGCCGTGAGCACCGTCACCGCCGCCGCGAGCAGCGCGGCCACCGCGACGGCCTCCCGCCCGGTGGTGATCACCGCGGCCAGCTGGGGCAGGAAGCGGTAGCTGCCGTGCCCGTGCGAGGCGATCAGCCACGGCGCGGAGACGGTGACCGCCAGCGTTCCGGCCGCCAGGCCCCACGCCCACACCGCGAGCAGCGTGGCGGGCCACCGGCCGTGCACCGGGGGCAGCCTGCGCAGCAGGAGCAGCGCCCCGGGCACGAAGGACGCGAAGACCGCGGCGAACCGGATCTGCAGCCCGGTCCTGTACAGCGTGAGGTAGTCGGTGCCGCCGGTCGGCGCGCCGAAGGGCTGCCCCCAGCCCGGCGGGTCGTACGACCAGGGGGTCAGCCACGTGCCGAGTTCCGTGGCCGCCCGGCCGCCGATCACGTCGACGGTGCCCGGCAGGTTCAGCGCGTGCGCGCTCGACCCCGCCCACCACAACAGCGCCGTGAGCAGCAATCCCCCGGTCAGGACCGGTATCGCCGCACGCCGGTAGGTCATCGTCCGCCCCCGCTTCGATCGTTCGTCCAGCGGGCGTTGATCATAGGGGCACCCGGCCCCTCCGGATCCCGCAGCTCCCGGGTGCCGGCCGCCACCGGCGGTTCGATGTGCCCCGTACGCCGACGACAGCGCATGCACTTCATGCCTTCCCACGCCCCGAATTCCGGTTACGGCGGGCGATTCTGCGGCACCCCCAGGGGCTTGCCGCAAGCCCCCCGGTGCGCTGTACGTTGGGAACGGATTGGAGCGGACGAGCTCCTTTCCCTTTCTTTTTTGCGCGCGCCGGAGCCCGCCGGAGGGGCGTCCCGGTACCGTCCCGGCACCTTCGCAGCACCGAGGCCCAGGCCCCGCCCCCGAACGCAGGAAATCCCCGTACCGCAATTGCGGTACGGGGATTTCCTCACGTATATTGAGTGTTTCTGTGCGCGCACAGAAACGGCCCCTCACCGGGGGCCACTGGAATCACCATATCGGACAGGGAGCGAATGTGTCAACTCGCGAAAGAGTCGAACTGCAGAAGGAGCAGGAATTCATCGACCGGCTCTACGAGCGGGTCGACACGCTGCGCGGGGTCGCCACCCGGCGCGTCGAGGACGCGCTGACCCCGGTGGGCAACGGCATGCAGGCCCGTCTCGAACGCGACGTCCTCGTCGCCGAGCGTTCCGGTCTGCTGGCGGCCCTCAACGCGGTCGACGGCTCGCTGTGCTTCGGCCGGATCGACCTCCAGGACGGTGCCGCGCACCACATCGGCCGCATCGGGATCCGTGAGGACGACACCGACCACACCCCGCTCCTGATCGACTGGCGCGCACCGGTCGCCCGGCCGTTCTACGTCGCCACCGGGCACACGCCCATGGGACTGCGCCGGCGCCGGCACATCACCACCGACGGCCGCCGGGTCACCGAGCTGCACGACGAGATCCTCGACCTCGAGGACGACGACCGCAGCGGCTTCGAGGACCGCACCGGCGACGCGGTGCTGCTCGCCGCCCTCAACTCGGCCCGCACCGGCCGCATGGCCGACATCGTGCGGACCATCCAGGCCGACCAGGACCGCATCATCCGCGCTCCGCACCGCGGCGTCCTCGTCGTCGAGGGCGGCCCCGGCACCGGCAAGACCGCGGTCGCGCTGCACCGGGCGGCCTTCCTGCTGTACGAGCACCGTGAGCTGCTGGCCAAGCGCGCGGTCCTGATCGTGGGTCCCAACCCGGCCTTCCTCCGCTACATCGGCGAGGTGCTGCCCGCCCTCGGCGAGACCGGCGTCATGCTCGCCACGCAGGCCGAACTCTTCCCCGGCGTCCACGCCCGCGGCACCGACACCCCGCGCGCGGCGGCCGTCAAGGGCAGCGCGGAGATGGCCGAGGCGCTCGCTCTCGCCCTGCGCGACCGCCAGGTACTGCCCGAGCCCGGTGCGCCGATCGTCATCCCGCACGACGACGGCGAACTCGTCCTGGACTGGGAGATGGCCTACCAGGCCCGGGACGCCGCCCGCGAGACGCGCCAGCCGCACAACCTCGCCCGGCCGTACTTCGCGTTCCACGTCATCGACGCCCTCACCGCGCAGCTCGCCGACCGCATCGGCGCGGACCCGTACGGCGGCCCCAACTTCCTCGGCCCGGACGACCTCGCACAGCTCGGCAAGGGCGTCGCCGCCAGCGCGGGGGTGCGGGCCGCCGTGGCGGAGCTGTGGCCGCTGCTCACCCCGCAGGAGTTCCTCGCCGGCTACCTCGCCGAGCCGGCGTACCTGCCGGACGAGGACGCCCGGGCGATCCGCCGCGCCCCGGACGACGGCGAGTGGACCCCGGCCGACGTGCCGCTCCTGGACGAGGCGGCCGAACTGCTCGGCGTCGACGACAGCGCCGCGCGGGCCGCCGCCGAGGCCGAACGCCAGGAGCAGATCGCCTACGCCCAGGGCGTCCTGGAGGTGTCGCGCGGTTCGGAGTCGTTCGAGTTCGAGGACGCGGAGTCCGAGGTCCTGGCCGCCCACGACATCATCGACGCCGAGCGGATGGCCGACCGGCAGGAGGAGGCCGACCACCGCAGCGCCGCCGAGCGGGCCGCCGCCGACCGTACGTGGGCGTTCGGGCACATCATCGTCGACGAGGCGCAGGAGCTGTCGCCGATGGCGTGGCGCCTGCTGATGCGACGGTCCCCGACCCGCTCGCTGACCCTGGTCGGCGATCCGGCGCAGACCTCGGAGGAGGCGGGCGTCGGCTCCTGGGAGAAGATCCTCGAGCCGTACGTCGGCGACCGCTTCGAGCACGTGCGGCTGGGCGTCAACTACCGTACGCCCGCGGAGATCATGGACCTGGCCGCGCAGGTCGTACGCATCGAGGACCCCGCCTTCGAGCCGCCCCGGTCGGTCCGTTCCACCGGCGAGAAGCCGTGGACGCGGCACGCCGGCGCGGACCTGGCCGGCGCGGTGGCGCGGGCCGTCGCGGAACTGACCCCCCACGAGGGGCGCCTCGCGGTGATCGCGCCGCGCGCGCTGCACGCGGAGATCGCCGCCCCGCTCGACGGGGTCACGGCCGGCGCCGAGCCCGACCTCACCCTGCCCGTGGTGCTGCTCGGCCCCCGGGAGGCCAAGGGGCTGGAGTTCGACCACGTCCTGGTCGTGGAACCGGCACGGTTCGGCACCAGCGACCTGTACGTGGCCCTGACCCGCGCCACTCAGCGCATGGGCATCGTCCACCGCGAGGACCTGCCCGCGTCGCTGCGCTGACCGCCACCCCCACCGCCACCTCACGACCCCGGCCCGGCGCTCACCGGCCGGGGTCGTCCGGAGCCGTACGGGCCGTGCCGGTGTTCCCCGCGCGGCGCGGTGACGCCACACTGGGCGCGTGGACCCCGACCTCTATCCCGACCTGATCGCCGCAGCTGGCCTGTCCGCCGCCCTGGAGCAGGCAGCGGCCGCCCTCGGCGCCGATCTCGTGATCGTGCGTGACGGCGGTGACGCAGTCCTCCAGGCGCGTGTCGCCACCGCCGTGCCCGACCGTGATCCGCTGGTCGTCCACACGTACGCCAAGGAGCGCGGTTTCACGTTCTCCGGATGGAGCCGGGGGGTCGAGCTGATCTCGGGGAGCACGGCCGACCTCGGGGACGTGGTGCGGGTGGGGGCGGCCTGGGGGGACGGCACCGGATTCCGCGACCTGCACCAACGGTTCTCGTTCCTCCACCCCAGCGAGCGCGCCGAAGCCCATGAACGCGGACCGGCCGCCGAGGTCGAGCTGCAGTGGCGAAGGCTGCACGAACAGGCGGCGGAGGCGCCTGACTTCGACGGCTTCCGGCTCCTCGTGCAGGCGGCCCATGCCGAGCCGCGGCTGCGGCAGCTCTTCGCGTTCTCCAGCCACTGGGTACTGGGCTTCAGCGCCCGCACCGGGCACCCGTCCCGGTTGGAGGTGGCCATCGTCCCCGCGCACGACGGCCATCCGTATCGCGTGAAGGACCACCTCCACCTCGGGGACGGTGTGATCGGCGAGGCGGCCACCGCGGAAGAGGCGGTCGCGCTGGCGGTCGCCCACCTCCCCGCCGGGCTCGGACCGGCCGTCGCCGGCACCTCCGCACCCGATGACGGCAGGTGAGCCCTTCGAGGTGCTGCTGGAACGGCTGACGGTGCACCGGTAGCCGGCGGGCGCCGTCGGCGAGTCCGGACCGCCCACCGCGTCCACGCTCCGGCGGCTCGCGCCCACGCTCGGGCTGCACACGCCGGACCTCTTCGTCATCGTAGGCGTCGACGTACCCGGCGATCTCGCTCCCGCCGACCCGAAGCCCGGACGTCGCGTACCGGATCTCGTCCGGCACGCCGTCGCCCTCCCGTCCTGCGCCGGTACGTGGCGTCACTGCCGCCGCCGCACGAGCGGTACCGGACGGCCCCGGCGCCGTCCTCACGGGCCTGCCACGCGACCGCAACCTCGGTTGGATGGCCACGGCCGAGACGTTCTTCCTGATCACGGGCCGCTGCTGGTCCGCGGCACGGGGAAAGGTTCACGGCCTTTCGACCCGGGTGAGGACGATCGCGTAGCGGCACTCGGCATTGCTGGTGTTGGCGAACACGCACGGGACGGGTGCGTCGACTTCGATCGAGTCGCCCGGGCCGAGTTCGTGCACCACATCGCCCTCGTGGAAGGTGAGCCTGCCGTCGAGCACCCAGACGGCCTCCCGCTGGAAGGCCAGGGAAGCCGCCGGATACGGCACGCGGGCATCGAACAGGCCCCTGGAGACCGCCTCCGAGGGGCCTGTTGGCGCTCAAGCGGCATCGAGGAGGCCATCACCCCCGCACCACCAGGCCCGGCCGGAACCCGGCAGCAACCCGCGGGAACCGGACCCCGTGGCTACGGGCTGACGTCGACGTAGTCCGAGGCCCTCTTGCGGACGAAGTAGCCGGTCCCGGTCGCGTCGTCGAAGGTCACCGCCCAGGTGCCGTCCTGGGTCGCCCGCTCCAGATTGAAGAAACGGCCCTTGCCGTCGACGCCCAAGGCGTGCACGTACCGGTAGCTCTTGGCGCCGCGGGGCCGGAAGTACAAGGACACCCGGGTGTCGCGAAGGGCCTTCCAGGTGGTGCCGCTCCGGTACTGGACGGTGCCCCCCACCTTCGTGAGGGCACCCTTCCGCACAGGCTCGGGAGAGGCGTTGAACCCCGTGATCCGGGTGGCCCGCCGGGAGAGGTGGACGCTCTTGGTGACCGCGGTGGCGAGATCGGGGTTGCCCTGGAAACGGGTACGCCAGTAGCCGTCCGCGGGTGCCGTACGGGTGTGGCTGAAGGTCTCGGCGACGCCGGGCTCGTTGTGACGGACCGTCACCGGGAGGGTGGCCACGGCCTTCCAGCCGGTCTTGCCGTCCTTGGAGTACTCGAGCGTGACGGCCGGCTTGGCGGGCCAGTGCCCACGGCTGTCCTGGAACTTCACCGAGCCGTCCACGTGCAGCCGGGACCGGTCGTCGAGGCTGGTCTTGACGTTGAGCACGGTCGCGAACGCCACGTGGACGGTCAGGGGCTGCGCCGACTCCGCCGCGAACGGGTCGTCGACACCCCCGAGGACGACCTCGCCGGCGGCGACAGGGCTGCTCGGGGGCACCTTCAGGGTGTACCGGCCCTGGCTGTCGGTGAGCGCGCCGCCGACTTCGTTCCCGCCCTGGGCGTTCGTGTACGAGAGCCACGCGCCGGGCAGCGGCCGCCAGCCGGCGGGCGTCTGGATCTCCGCGAGGCCGGTGACGGTGCCGGTGGCGCCCGGCGCGAGGTTCAACGCATGGGTGTTCACCGAGACCCTGGTGGGGGACTGCACGGTGGTGAGGTCCGTCAACGGCGTCACCGCGTTGATGGTGTGGGGGTCGGCCGCGGAGGAGCGGTGCCGGGCGACGTTCGCAAGCCCGCGCAGACAGATACCGTCAACCTTCCGCTGCGCTCGCCACTTCGGCGGCCGCCGCCGACCTCGACGGACGCTAGTACCAGTTGTTGGCCTGCCAGAACGACCAGGCGCCGCAGGGGCTGCCGTAACGGCTGTCCATGTATTTGAGGCCCCATTTGATCTGGGTGCCCGGGTTGGTGCGCCAGTCGGCGCCCGCGGAGGCCATCTTGGAGCCGGGCAGGGCCTGGACGAGGCCGTAGGCGCCGGAGGAGGAGTTGGTCGCGGTGTAGTTCCAGCCGCTCTCGTGGGTGACGATGTTGGAGAAGCACTGGTACTGCGAGGCGTCACCGATGATCGCCTGGGCCATGGCCTTGACCTCGGCGACGGTGTACGAGGCCTTCACGACCAGCGCCGCGCGGGCGGCGGCCTTGGCCTTGCGGTCGGCCTCCGCCTTCTCCTCCGCCGCCTTGCGGGCGGTGGCGTCCTTGGCGGCCTGCTTGCGGGCGGCCTGTTCCGCGGTCTTCCTGGTGCCGACGTCGGCGGCGTCGGACTGCGCCTGCACCTGCTGCGTCAGCGACGCCTGCTGGACCCGCTGGCCGGCGGGTATGTCCGACAGGACGGTGTCGACTTCGGAGGCGGCGAAGGGCTGCTCACTCGCCTGGCTGCTCGAGGCGACACCGACGACGGCGCCCACGGAGGTGACCGCCGTGGCCGAAGCCACCGCGATCCCCCGGACCGAGATCCGGCTCACACGGTTTCCTTCCAGCGCGGCCCGTTCGGTGATCTCCCGGACGCGATCGTGCCCCTCCCACCGGCTCGGACCGCCCCCGGCGACCACCGGCCAACTCCGTTGCCCCGTACGCGTGTACGTACGGGTGTGCGGATGACAGGGCCTGACTGGAGCGACAGCCTGCCGTAGGGGAGCACCCCAAGGCAATTCCCCCGGCACATTTCCTTACACACGCATCATCAGCCCCGGCAGTCCCGCCCCGTACCGGTGAAGGACCGCCGGCCGCACCTACACCACCGGCCGTACGTCCGCTACGGCACCCTCAAATCGCCCTCTGAACCCCGCCCCGGCAGGCTTCGACCACCCCCGCCGATGGGCACGTACCGGGCACACGCACGGGGGGTGGTGCCATGGACGAGGGAACGGCGGTCCGGCTGGAACCGCACGAGATCGCGCTGCTGCGCGGGGGCCCGAGGGCCGCCGTGACGGTCGCCGTGGTGGCGCTGCACCTGCGCGGCGCCGTGGAGTCCGGCCGGCCGGGCACCCTGCGCCGGGAGGTCTCCCCGGAACAGGCGGACCCGCCGCCGCACCGCCACCCGCTGGAGAAGGCGATACGGGTCGGGCTGTACCGCCCCGCGGGGATCAGGGAACTGCTCGGGCGCGCGGTCGTGCGCACGGCGCTGTCCCGGATGCGGGCGGAACTTGCCGGGGCGGGGCTGCTGCGCCTGGTGCGGGTCAGCCCGACCCGGGCCGCCCGCCGGTACCTGGCGGACCTGCGGCGGGGTACGCCGATGCCGCAGGGTCCCGCAGGGCTCGCGGAGGAGGACATCCTGCTCGCGGTCGCCCTCTACGGCGACCCGGCGCTGACCGCGCTCGTCCCGGCCTTCACCGGTGAGGCGGGGCTGATCGGCCGCGGAGCGGTCGCGGACGAGGGCCTGTTCCCGTTCGGCAGGCACGAGTTCCTGCGCTGGCGCGCCGACTACCCCGACGGCGACACGGGCCACGGCGCCGACGGCGGTGCCGGCCATTCCGGCTACACCGACCACTCCGGCGGCTTCGGTTGCGGCGGCGGAGGCGGCGGTTCGGACTGACGAGGCGGACGAGGGTGGCCGGACGGTCAGAAGCCGAAGGACTTCGTCGTGTAGGCGCACTCGGTGTAGATGTAGCCGGGCTTGAGCGTGGCCTTGTCGGACGCCGGGCTCGATCCGTCGGACGACGTCGACTTGTGCAGGAAGTACGTGGTGCCGACGGGCAGGCGGATGGTGCGCTGGGGGTAGTTCGTGCCGCTGTCCTGGCAGGGCTTGAACCCCGCGAGGGAGGGCGTCAGGAGTGAGTACGAGGTGCAGCTGCGGCAGGCCTTGAGCGTGAGGCTGCCGGTCACCGGCCCGGTGTAGAGCACCGTGATCGGGTTGGGGCTGTCGTTCTTGATCGTGACCGAGATGCTGCCGCCGGAGGCCAGCGTGGGCAGGCGCTTGCCCGCCGCGGGGATCTCGTCCGCGACCTCCGCCGCGATGGCGAACTTCTTGGCCAGCGCCCGGTTCTTCGCGCTCTTGTTGTCGGCGACGAACGTGTTCATCGTCTCCCGCGCCTCACCGAAGTCGCCGTCCTTGTACTGGTCGACCCCGCAGGCGTACACCCCCGAGTCGGCGCTCCTCCCGGCCCGGGCGGCGGAGGCGGCGACGGCGTCGCCGACGTCCCCGGCGCCGGCGTTCAGCCCCCCGGCCTGGGTGCCGAGGGTGCGCAGCCGGTCGACGGCGGGGCAGGGGTCGGAGCCGCTCACGTCCTTCGCGGCCTTGTCCACGGCCGAGTCGACGGCGGGTGCGACCTTCGCGGCCTGCTCGGAGTCGGGGAAGGTGCCCAGGAGGTCGCCGAAGTTCTCCGTCCAGCCGGCGTCCTCGTTGCCCAGTCGCTGCGCCCCGCACTCGTAGAGGGAGGCGGCCAGGCGGTCGTCGGGCCACTGGGCGAGCGCGCCGAGCGTCTGCTTGCCCATGGTGTCCGGGACCGTGCGCAGGTACGTCAGTGCCGGTATCGCCGCGCAGTAGTCCTGCTGCTCATAGGCGGCGCCGACGGTCGTGTAGTAGGTCTTCAGGCGGTCGGGTACCCGGGCCGCGGCCCGCGAGCCGGGGTGGCCGGATCTGATGTCCCGGTACTCGCCCAGGGCCTTGCGGTAGTCGGACCGGGCCGCGTCGAAGGGTCTGCTCCCCCCGGCCCGCACGAGCCGGTCGGCCTGGTCGAGCCGGTCCAGGAGCGCCTGCTCGTTGGCCTCGTCGCGGGCCATGTCGTACAGCACGACGCCGCCGGCCGGTACGGCCAGCAGCACCAGTCCGAGGGCGATCGCCAGGGGAGCGCCCGCGGGCCGCACCAGCCGGGTGCGCAGGCCGACCACGGCGCCGTGGACGGCCGCGGCCAGGAGGAGGACCAGGTAGACGGCCACCAGGCCCACGGGCACGCCGTCGGGGTCCGCGGGCAGCGCCACCAGCAGCAGGATGCCGGTCGCGAACCAGCACACGGCCATGAGCACCCAGCGCCGGGTCAGGGCGTAACCGAGGCCGAGACCACTGAGGTTGAGCAGCCCCACCGCCGCCGCGCGCAGCCCGTCCGGCGGCGCGGGCGGCGGGGTGGACGGCATGGGCGGGATGACGAATCCGTATCCGTATCCGTGCGCGGTGCCGTGCGGTTGCTCGGACATGGCGGCTCCCCCCGGTCAGCACTGCCCGCATGCCTGCAACTTGTCAGTGTACGGACGGTAGCCGGATCTCGACAGTGAGTTCGAGGGGTGGAATCGGGCCAACCGCCCGCAATGGGGTCGGTCCGGGCCGGAGCCGCCGCCGCGCCGGAGCCGGCGTGATCACACCGCCTTGAAGGGCTCCCGGTAGGACTTGCGCAGGGATGCGGCGGCGACGGGGAGCAGGGTGGCGAGCACCTTGCCCTTGAGCGTGCCGGGGGTGCGGGTGAGCTCGACGTCGACCCGTGTGCCGTTCCCCTCGGGGGTCAGCTGGAAGATCCATCCGCCGCCGGGGCCGAACACCTTCGAGTCGTGCGTGGTGATGGCGACCCTTCCCGTCCCGGCGTCCCAGTCGTAGCGCGCCCGCTCCCAGGCGGACGCGGTGCCCTCGGTCACCTCGGCCCAGGTGTCGCCGATCGCGTGCACCGTGAGGTGTTCGGCGTCGATGGTGGGCCAGGTCCGGGCCCGTGCGGGACCGAAGTCGGTGAGCACCGCCAGTGCCTCGGACGGGCTGAGCGAGGAGAGCAGGTGGAAACGTACGACAGCCATTGTGGCGTCCCCCACATCATGAGTAACCGTTCTGAACGGTGACGACCGTGTCACGGGGCGAAGTCACCTGTCAAGCCAGTGACGAATCGCGGGTCACCGGTTAGGATGGTGATGTGAACCATGCCTTCCCCTGTGGGACGCTCGCCCTCGACTTCCTGGGCACGCTGCGCGCACGACGCAATGCGGTGCCCACGGAGAAGCTCGCCTCGCCCGAGCTCCTCGACTCCTGGTTCGTCGAGTCCCGGATGCTCGACCGCGAGCCCGGCTCCGACGCGTCGGACCTCGCGGCGGCCGTGGACCTGCGGGAGTCGATCTACGCCCTGGTCGTGGCGCGGCTCGACGGCGAACCGCTGCCCGCCGGAGCGGTCGCCGCGGTGAACCGCCACGCGGCCCAGGCACCCGTGGTGACGCAGCTCGGCCCCGACGGTACGAGCCGTTCCGGTTCGGCGTCACAAGGCCTCGCCGCCGTCGCCCGCGAGGCCGTCGAGATCATCGGCGGCGAGGAGGGGGCGCTGCTGCGCGAGTGCGCCCGCCCGGAGTGCACCCAGGTCTACCTCGACCGCTCCCGGGGCCGCCGGCGTGAATGGTGCGCGATGAGGACCTGCGGGAACCGCGTCAAGGCAGCGGCCTTCCGGGCCCGGCACCGCACCACCGAAGCCTGAGGCGAGCGAGGGGCATCAGAACCTGACGGTGAGGTGACGGGGCCCGCGCAGCATGGCGTTGCGCCGGTAGGGAGGCGGGTCATGCAGCAGGGTCGCCGTACCCAGACCGGGCAGCAGCGCGCCGAGCGCCGCCTGGGCCTCGATGCGCGCGAGCGGTGCGCCGAAGCAGAGGTGGACGCCGCTGCCGAAGCCGAAGTGCTCGTTGTCCTTGCGGGCGGGGTCGAACCGTTCGGGGTCCTGGAACCGCAGGGGGTCACGGTTGCCCGAGGCGAGCGCGAGGATCACGGACGTGCCCTTCGGCACGACGGTGCCCGCGATGTCCACGTCGGCGAGGGGGATGCGCTCGCGCAGGTGCACCGGCGGCTCGTACCGCAGCAGTTCCTCCACCGTCTCCGGCAGCAGTTCCGGCTCCCGGCGCAGCCGCTCCAGCTGGTCGGGGTGGCGCAACAGCGTGAGCACACCGTTGGTGATCAGGTTGACCGTGGTCTCGTGCCCCGCGATGAGGAGCAGGATCGCGGTCTGCGCCAGTTCCTCGTCGGTGAGCCGCAGCTCCGGATCCGGTTCGTTGACGAAGTCCGAGAGCAGGTCGCCGGTGGGCCGGCCGCGGCGCTGCTCCGCGAGGCCGAGCAGGTACGCGCCCATCTCCATCTGGGCCTTGCGGCCCGCCTCGGCCCGCGCGGCGGTGTCCTCGCCGGGGCCGATGTCGGCGGAGGCGACGAGCAGGTCGGTCCACTCCCGGAACCGCGGCTCGTCCTCGCGCGGCACACCGAGCACCCGGCAGATGACCGTGACCGGCAGGGGGTAGGCGAGGTCGTCGACGATGTCGATGTGGTCGCGGCCCCGGAGCCCCTCGACCAGTTCCCCGGTGATCCGGGTGATCTGCCCGCGCATCGCGTCGACCCGGCCGGGGTTGTGGGGCGGGCCGAACGGCCGCATGGCCAGCGTGCGCAACCGGTGGTGCTCGGGGTCGTCCAGCCGCAGGAACGGCAGGTGCTGCGTCTCCTCCGCCGCCGGGGCAGCCGGTGTGGTGCGGTTGCGGGGGTCGGCGCTGAGCCTCGGGTCGTGGAGCAGGCCGACGATCTCGTGGTACGTGCCGACCAGGTAGCTGCCGTCCGTCTGCCGCACCACGGGCCCGGCCTCGCGGAGCTCCGCGTACAGCGGGTACGGGTCGGGGCGGCTGGCGTAATCGGTGATCCGTTCCAGCAGGGTCTCGGCGGTCATGCGTGGTGGCTCCTCGTGGATGGGCGGGGGTGGGTCACCCGGCGGGCCTCGCCAGGACCAGCCGCCGGTCCGGCAGGTACCCGGTGAGCGCGACCGTGGGACCGTGCGAGAGCCGGCTCGGGTCCGGCACATCGGAAGGGAGCACGACCTCGGCCGCCGTACGGCGGTCCGACGCGCCCAGCGGGGGCGGGAACGGGGCGGCCGTCTCGATGAGGCGCTCGTAGTACTCCAGCGACTTGGCCATGTTGACCGTGACCGCGGCGGTCAACCGGCCGCGGTAGCCGTACGCCATGACCAGGCGGCGCTCCTCCAGTGAGCCCTGCGCGATGACCACGTGGTCGGAGAAGGTGGGGACGCCCACCGACTTGATGTTGTAGCCGAACTGGCTCGACCAGAACGTCGGCACCGCGAGGTGCGGACGCCGCAGCGGCCCCGGACTGACCATGTTGTGGGCGGCGACCTCGGCCTGGTCCACCGCGTTGCGCCAGTGCTCGAGGGAGAGCAGCTGGTACTCGTACAGCGGGTGCGGGAAGCGCGAGACGTCACCGGCCACGAAGACGTCGTCCGTGACGATCCCGTACATGGTGAACGCCCGGCAGCCGGCGTCGCAGGCGATCCCGCGCGGGCCCGCGGCCAGCCCGGACTCCGCCAGCCACTCGACGTTGCGGACCGCGCCCATCGCGACGACGCACACGTCCGCGTCGACACGGGTGCCGTCCGACAGGTCCGCACCGGTGAACCTGCCGTTGCCGCGCAGCGAGGTGACGGTCACGCCGCAGCGCAGGTCCACACCGTGGGCCCGCTGCATGGCGGCGGCGAGCTTCGACAAGGTCCCGCCGAGCGCCCCCACCAGCGGCGCCGGGCCGCGTTCGGTGACCGTGACCTCCAGACCGCGCTCGCGGCAGACCGACGCGATCTCCGAACCGGTGAAGCCCGCGCCGATCACCAGCACCCGGCGCGGCCCGGCGGCCAGCCGCTCGGCCAGGCGCGCGGCGTCGTCGCTGGTGCGCAGGGTGAACACCCCGTCGAGGGCGGCCTCCTCCGGAACGGGCCAGGGCCGCGCCCGCGTCCCGGTCGTGATCAGCAGCCGGTCGAACGGCAGCGACGAGCCGTCGCCCAGCAGGACTCGCTTCCCCACCGGGTCCAGCCCGGTGGCGCGCACCCCCAACCGCCACTCCGCCTCCGGATCACGGCGCATCGGCAGCCCGGTGGCGTCCGCCGACACCTTGCCGAGCAGCACCCCCTTGGACAGCGGCGGCCGGTCGTACGGCGGGTGGGGTTCGTCCCCGACGACGGTCAGCGAACCGGTGAAGCCCTTCTCGCGCAGCGTCTCCGCGGCCCGCAGGCCCGCCAGCGACGCCCCGACGATGACGATCCGGCCCTCCAGGAGGTCAGCGGACACCGGCGCTCACCTCCTCGCCCACCAGGATCGCCTGCACCGGGCACGCCGCGGCGGCCTGGCGCACGCGTTCGTACTGGTCGCCCGGGACCGCCGGGTCGTACAGCAGTGCCTCCTCGCCGTGCAGTTCGAACACGTCCGGCGCAAGGAACACGCACTGCGCATAGCCTTGGCAACGGGTGAGGTCCACGACAACGCGCATGCCCAGCCACTCTCTCCGGCGCTTTGATGTCCCTCCATTCGTAAGCCCTGCGGGGCCGCGGCGCTCGCCCGGATACTCCGACCGGACATTCCGCCAGGATGCGTTCCCGCCCCTGCGGGTCCACGCTGAGCCGGTGCGATGCCGAGTGATCGTGTACCCGCCCTCGGGCACCGGCGGCCGCCGCGTGCGGTGCGACGGCAGGATCCTCGGCCTCGCCTACGGACCCCGGGACGTCCTCGCGCTGGCCCGCCGCGCCGGGCTCCGCATGCGCCTGGGCGACCTGTACGACAGCGACCTCGTCGAGTGGCGCGGCGCCGGCCCCACGACCTGGTGACGGCCCGCCGACGCGGCTACGGACGCGGCCAGAGCGGCGCCATCACACCGAGGTCGATCACCGACACCCACTCCGCCGACGGGATGGCCCGCTCGAGCACGAACCACTCGTCCGGACGACCGTCGAACCGGGACGCCGCGAGCGCCTCCGCGGACCCCGCGGGCAGCCTCGTACCCGCCCACGCGTGCCACCGCTGCGCCTCCGGCGCGGGAACCTCCACCGTGAACCGCACGGTGCGGTCCCGGAAGGCCCCCGGCAGCGACCCCGGACTCGGATCGGCGGTCAGGTGCACGGACCGCGCCAGTTCCGGTACGTCCTCCAGCTCCTCCGGCCAGGTCGCCCTGATCTCCGCGTCTGCCAAAATCAGCGGCCACAGCCCCGGCCGCGTGAAGTGGAAAAGGAGCATGCCGGGACCCTACTGGCGGATCGTCGCCGCGTATGTTTCCGGCATGTGACGAGGCGCGCACCTCGATGCGCGCGTTGTCGTCGCATCGGAAGAGCGAGGCCGCGCCAACGGTGAGCGCGGTCAGGTGACTCACTCACAGCAGTACGTCGCGCCCTTCCGGGTCGCCGCACACGGGGCAGTCGTACTCGTCAAGCGATTTTCCAGGAACCGGATGCCCGCAGAAGACGCAGGGGCGCATGTCGGCGTCCAGCGTTTCGACCGGGGGTTCGTCGTCGTTCACGACCGCAGGGTTCCACGCCGCGGACGGTTCGGGTGAGGCTTGCGCACACAAAGGGTCGCAGCGGCGGTGGACGGGGCGCGAGCCGGCCCGAGCCTGCCGTGTCGGTGGCGGCCCATAAGGTGCGGGCAACGTCTCCAAGAAGGAGTTCCCGTGGGGTTTTCCGGGCACCTGCTCTTTGCCCGCAGCAAGCGTCCGTGTTCGACGGCATCGACCAGGAGCTGAAGGACGGGGTGCACGAGTGGTGGCCGCGAGCGGGTGGTTGGCAGACCCTCCAGTTCGACAATGAGATCTGGGAGGACGACGATCTGCCCGCCCTCGTCGAGTGGACCGGCGCACCGGCCTGCGTCGGGTCCGTATCCGACAGCAGTGTCGCCCTGGTGACGGGGCTGGGAACCGACGGGCGACGTTGGCAGGCGTGGCTCAACCTGCACATTGCCGCGGCACTCGTCACCGAGGAACCGGAGGACCTGGAAGATCAGCTCCTGTGGGTGGACACCCCCGAGTTCGACGAGGCTGTGAGCCGCACACGCGCGGAACTCGACGCGGAGATTCCTTCCGACGCCGAAGGCGCTCTCGCCTGGGCCGCAGCGGCAGGCATCCCGGCCGTGGAACCGCAGTCCCGGATCGAGGAGATACTGCGTTCGGAGGAGACCTTCGTGGAGGACCTCTTCGCCGTACTGCTGGATGCGTTGGGTTTTCCGGAGGGGACCGAGCCCACGCCGTAGCCGCAGGAAACGGCGTTCAACCGGAGGGCCGAGCGCCGATCCGGAGCCTGTACTGGTGATCTTCCGAACCGGCAGGGGTGGGCTGTTACAGCTTGGTCATGAGTTGAACCAGGGCCCATGACGTGTGGGCGCCAGGGTGATCGCCGACGCGCCGCGATTCGCGCGCCGTCGGCTGATCTCCTCGCGCTCGAAAGGTACGGCATTGTTCGCTCTCGTCTTCGGAGGGCACATGTTGTACCTCCTCCTCGTCGCCCTCGTCTCCGCGGCCGTGCTGGGGGTCGTCTCGGTCGCCCTGCGTGGCCGTTCCGACCGGCCCTGGACCTACGGGGCGTGGGCGGCCACGACGACGGCCGCCTTGTTCCTGACGCTTTGGCTCAGACCCGTCGGTACAGGCGCGGTGAAGTGCACGGTGAGCAAGGACGTGTGGGAGGCGTTCGGGACGACCCAGGGCTGGATGAACGTCGCCCTGTTCGTGCCGATCGGCTTCTTCGGTGTGCGGGCGGCCCGGCGTCCGGTGCCTCCTGTGCTGCTGTCGGTCCTCCTGGCGTGCGGGATCGAGACCGTCCAGGCCTGCCTTCCGGTCATCGGCCGTTACTGCGACACCAGTGACTTCACCACCAACGTGGCGGGCGCCGTCGTGGGCGCGGGCATCGGGGTCCTGTCACTGCGCCTCGCCGGTACGAGGGTCCCGCCCTGGCCTACGCGCCACCGCGGGCTCCAGGCCGCGACCGGTGCGGGGTTCCTGGCCGTGGCCCTCGTGCTGACGACCGTCGTCGACGTGCGGGTCGTCGACCACGCCGAGCCGAGCAGGCAGGCGTCCGCGGAGCAGCAGGCGGTGATCGGGCAGGCGGTGCGCAAGGCGCTGGGCGACGACGTCAGGATCGTCCGGGTCCAGGACAACACGCCGTGCGGGATCGACGGCGTGAACGAGGAGGTGTGGGCGGAGCTGGACCCGAGCGGGGTCGCCTTCATGAGCTGGCCCGACCCGGACGGGTTCCGCGTCGACGTGTCGACGGGCCCCCGGACCGGGGCCGCGGCGGTCGGGAAGCCCATCCCGGGCTCTTCCTGGTCGGTGCACGACGCGGCGGCCGCCGAGCGGTCCGCGGACCGGTACGTGGCCCTGCACTACCCCACTGCCGACACGAAGCGGCCCGCGGTGGACCGCGTCGACGACGGCGCGGGCGGGATGTGGACCGTGACGTACCCCTACCGTGACGACAGCATGCGTGCCGTGACGTCGCTTCAGGTGACGGTGAACTCCGCCGGGCGTCTCCTCGGCGTCCGCCTCGCCGCGACCGCCGGCACCGGCCCGGACACCAAGTCCGGCGACTACTGCGGCTGACGACCCGGCGGACCCATGCGGTCACAGCGCTAGCTGTCGTAGGGGACCCAGGCACGCCGGCCTGCGTCGTTCGTGCCGTACCAGTAGTGCGGCAGTGCCGTGATGCCGCTGGTGCGGAACGGGCGGCCGTGGTCGTCGATGCGGATCGTGCCGGTGCGGCCCTGGGAGGACCAGTCGAGTTCGAGGTACCAGCGGGCGTCGTGGGTCCGTGTCATCGCGTCGACCAGCAGCACCTCCGGGTCCTCGGCGGAGACGCGGTACGGGAAATGCGCGGCCGGGATGACGTGTTCGCTGTCGGCGCCGTCCTCCGGGCGGGTGATGGGGCGGTCGACGTCGAGGTTCACGGTGAAGCGGCGGGGCGTGAGGTCGCTCCCGCAGCCCTGGCCCATGGCGTACGCACTCCCGGCGGCCGGGTTGCCGCGGCTGACGATCCGGACGTGGAGCGCCTCGAGGACCACGGCCGCCGACGACCGCCCCTGCACCGAGATCTGCACCCTCGTCTGCCGCCCGTGCACCGCGCCCTGCGTCGCCGCCCACGCCCGGGCATCCTGCTCCACCGGCGGTGCAGGTACCTGTGCGGGCGGCTTGGCGATGACGTAGTCGTGGCCGCAGCCCTTGTCCCAGACCAGGGAGTCGGCGCTCCACGCGAGGGGCAGGCCGGTGGTCTGCTTCGCGGCCGCGGTGGGACCGCTGCCGGTGGCGGGCGGGGAGGAGCTCCGGGAAGGGGAGGGGGACGTGGTGGCCGACGTCGGCGACCGGTGGGGTGCGCCGGGGGCGGTCGTCCGCGAGCCCGCGGTGCGGGAGGCGTCCGCCTCGGAGGACCGCTCGCCCGACAGGGCGGACGTGCTGCGCAAAGCGGCGACCAGCGCGCAGGCGACGGCGATGGACGCCAGGACCCCTCGGCGGCGGTACCAGGGGCGGGGAGCGGGGGTGGGAGCGGGCGCGTCCGGGTCGGGGCCGTCCCCGGGCTGCTCCGCGGAGCTGCCCTCCTCGACGAGCACCCCGTCCCCGTCCGGTGCCGCCGCTTCCGCCGGACCGTCCGTACGCACCTCCTGCCGAGCCGCCATCGCCGACAGCCACAGACGGTGCAGCTCGAGCCGCTCCTGCGGGCCCGCGTCGCAGAAGGCCGCGAGCCGTTCCACGGGCGCGAAGTCCTGAGGCACCGCGTCGCCCGTGCAGTACCGGTGCAACGTCGAGGTGTTCATGTTGAGGCGGCGGGCCAGAGAGGCGTAGCTCCGGTTCGTGCGGTCCTTCAGCCGGCGCACCAGCGCCGCGAACTCCTCGACATCGTCGCGCATCGACACCGTTCTCCCGTCGTCCGGCCGCCGATCCTGCATCCCAGGCACTCATATCCCTGCACGTCAGATGGGCCGGGATGGTTCCACCGCCGCCAAGGGGGCGGTAATCGTTGCGCAGGACTCCGGTGGCCGCCGATGCTCTTCGTGTCGCACCGACCAGGGCCGGACCGACCAGCCGGCGTCGGGCGACGTCCGGCACCGATGCACTGCACTCATGCATCCACCGCATTCACCGCATTCACGGGGGGACACCCATGCCCAAGCGCACCCGAGCAGGCGCGCTCCTCGCAGCCGCCGACCTGCCGCCGCACCGCACCTCGTCCTGAACGGCCCGCAAGGCCACCACCGGCGTACCGGAGGCGACGGACCGGGACACCGGCCCGCGGACACTGCCGGACCACTCGATCACCCGAAACGGAGAACCGACATGAACAACAAGACTCGCACCGCCCTCACCGCCGGCGTCCTCGCCGTTGCCCTCGGACTCGGCGCAGGCATCCAGGCCTCCGCCGGGACCCCGCACAGCGTCAGCGCCAAGTCGTCCGAGTCGGCACAGGCGTCCGTCCACGCCCCCGCGAAGGCGTCCACCGCAGCACCGCAGTCGGTCAGCGGCACGCCCGGTCGGGCGGTGACCCGGGTCGCCGACTTCTACGGCGCGTACATCGACGCGAAGGGCGACTACACGGACCCGGACGTCACGCTGGCCACGGCCCTCCGCAAGCACTACCTGACGCCCGACTTCGCCCTGCGGCTGGCGGCCTGGGAGAAGGAGAACGGGGCGGACGGCGTCCTGCGCGCCCAAAACGTCCCGGCCCGGTGGACGGTGACCGACAACGGAACCGTGGGAAACGGCCATGAGGTCATCGTCACCCTGACCTTCGGCAGCGGGGAGACGGCGCAGAAGACCAAGCTCTTCGTGCTGCTGGAGCGATACGACCACATCGTCGACATCGAGACCACGAGCGCCCGCTGACGGCTGACGGCACCGCTGACGCACACCATGGGGCCCCGCCGGGCAGTGCAACTCCGGCGGGGTCCTGTGTACCCACCGCGCAGGAGGCGCGTGCGGTGCGTAGGCCCGGGCGGCGAGGACGGCTTCCCTCGCCGCCCCGGACGCCGCCCCGGGAAGTCCATCCTGGGCTCAGGTGTGGCTGGTCACCCATGAACCACAAGTAGCTGCCCGGCGTCGCCGCACACGCTTCGAGAAGTTCGGCGAGGTCGAGCAGAGCCGCCTTCTGCTCCTCGTCAGTGCACCGCTGCGTCAGGACGGCGACCTCCTGGCGGACGACGTGAGCCTCCTGCTCGTTGAACAGCGACCTCCTGGCGGACGACGTGAGCCTCCTGCTCGTTGAACAGCGTGTCGCCGTAGGGTCCACCCAGCCGAGCTTGCCGGAGTCGTGCCGGCCGAGCGTGCCGAGCACCCTCGCCAGCGCTTCACCGTGCTCATAGGACCCTCGCAGCAAGGTCCCCCGGGACGTCCCCTTGCGTGCTGGTCGCCCAGAGTGCAGTTCCAGTTCGATCCCCACGGCCCCTCCCTTGGCTCGGTAGTCCAGAGACGACCTGCTGAACTGCTGGGAGCTCATCGTCCGACAGCGTGCCCGTCCGATCCGGGGTGGCGTTCACGCGGATCAAGGTACCGGGAGCGCAGCGCAACGGCTCCGGGCGGGGATTGGCTGCGCACGGTGATCCCGCGCCCCGACTGCGGGCGCCGGTGGCGGCGCCGCTACTGCGACGGCCCCTGAGCGCGCTCGTCCCAGCCGACCGCGACCGCCCAGGTGACCCCGGGCCCCGCGGTCACCGCCCTCGAAGTCAAGGACACGCGGGGGCGGGACCACCGCCCACGCCCCGCCTCAGTTCCCGGCGTCCGCGCTGTGCACGATCTGGATCAGGTTGCCGCAGGTGTCGTCCAGTACGGCGGTCGTGACGGGGCCCATCTGCACCGGTTCCTGCGTGAAGTGCACCCCGAGCCCGCGCAGCCGGGCGAACTCCGCGCGCACGTCGTCCACGGCGAAGGAGGTCGCCGGGATGCCGTCCTCGGCCAGCGCCGTCTTGTACGGCTTCACCGCGGGGTGGCCGGAGGGCTCGAGCAGCAGCTGCGTCCCGTCGGGCTCCTCCGGTGAGACCACGGTCAGCCACCGGTCCGTACCGATCGGGACGTCGTGCTTCTTCACGAAGCCCAGCACGTCGGTGTAGAAGCGCAGGGCCTTCTCCTGGTCGTCGACGAAGACGCTGGACAGGTGGATCCTCATGGGGTGCTCTCCGATGCGTCGGGCCTGAGCCACCGGGTCACGATGTGCTCCAGGGGTTCGGTGTTCAGGTCGTGGTATTTGTACCGGCCCTGGCGCCGCGTGAGCACCAGCCCCGCCGATTCGAGCACGGCCAGGTGCTGGCTGACCGCCTGGCGGGACAGCCCCAGGCCGTGCTTCATCGCCAGCCGCCCGCAGATCTCGAACAGGGTCTGGCCGTCCCGTTCCGCCAGCTCGTCAAGGATGCGTCGGCGGGTGGGGTCGGCCAGCGCCTTGAACACATCCTCTGCCATGACCGCAACGATAGGCAAGTGGATGCTTGCCTATCAAGCCCGGGTTCCGGGGTCGCCGTCCGGCGGTTCAGCTGTCCTGGATCCGGTCGGCCGCGTAGGCCCCGTCTTCCGTCGGGGTGTGTGTGATGGCCAGCAGCGCCGTGTCGTCGGTCCTGCGGCCGCCGGTGTGGCGGTGGTGGTCGGCGAGCAGGGTGTCCACGAGGGCGTCGGGGTCGGGGCGGCGGCGGCCCGTGCATCGGGCGACGGGGTCGTAGAAGGTGCCCGACGCGTCGCGGGCTTCGGTGAGTCCGTCGGTGTAGAGCAGCAGACTGGCCCCTTCGGGGAACGCCACCGTGTCGACGCGGTCGACGGTGTCGGTGCCGTCGTCGAGGGCGCCGAGGCCCAGGGGCAGGCCCGGCCCGGTGGGCTCGACGTACCGCACGGTGTCGCCCAGGAAGAGCAGCGGCGGCGGGTGGCCGCGGTTGACCAGCCGGACCTCGTTCCCGTGCCGGGGGAACTCCGCCAGCACGCCGGTGATGAACCCCTCGAACTCGGTCAGGGTCCCCGACTGCCGGGACTCGAGGGTGACGGCCCGCTCCAGCCGTTGCGCGAGGGCGGTCAGGCTGGGCTCCTGCAGGGCCGCCTCGCAGAAGGTCCCGATGCCGACGGCGACCGCCCTGACCGCTTCCATCCCCTTGCCGCGTACATCGCCGATGACGCAGCGGACGCCGAAGGGGGTGTCGACCACGGCGTAGAGGTCCCCGCCGATCTGCGCGTCCGTCTGGGCGGCCTCGTACCGGGCGGCGAAGCGCAGCGGGCCGATCCGCTCCGGTGGTGTCGGCAGGACGGCGCGCTGGACGGCGGCGGCGATGTCGCGTACGGAACGGAGCTGCGCATCGCGGTGGTACAGGAGCCGGTTCAGGAGGACGGCGATCCCGGTCACCGTCGCGACCATGAACAGCTCGCTGAACGCGATGGCACTCCGGCGGTAGCCGAAGACCCAGAACATGACCGCGTCGAGGACGAGGGCGGTCAATCCGATGAGGACCGTCCCGCGCAGCGACAGCAGAGCGGCGGCCACCAGCACCGCAGCCGCGTAGAGGGCCGCGGCGCTGACGGTGCGTGGCGTGGCGAGGTCGATCACCACGGCGACGAGCAGCAGGACGGCCGGCAGCAGGCGACTCTCCGTTCCCGCCCAGCTCCGCGTTCCCAGCCTTGCCACGTGCTGCTCCCGAGGTCGACCGGGCTTCCGGCCAGCTCAGGCTAACCGTCGCCCGTCCGCCCCGCCCTCCACGTCACCCGGCTCGCCCACCGCGGACATCGCCACGTGCCGGGTGTCACCCGGCTGGAGCAGGGGGCCCGCAGTAGTGGGCCGGTGGTGGGCCGGTGGTGGGCCGGCGGTCAGGCCGTCCCACCGGCCTCGCCGGTTCGCAGACCGCGGCGGAGGGCGTCGAGCTGCTCGGCGATCATGCGGCGGCTCACCTCGGTCCGCGGGGCCAGTTGGGCCGCGCCGTGGAAGGCGCCCGGGAAGTGGTGCATCTCGGTGGGGACGCCCGCGGTGATCAGCCGGTGGGCGTAGGCCAGGTCCTCGTCGCGCAGCGGGTCGAACTCGGTGGCCGCGATGTACGTGGGCGGCAGTCCGGCCAGGTCCTCCGTCCTGGCCGGGGCGGCGTACGGGCTGACGCCGTCGCCGCCGCGCAGCCCCTTGCCGCCGAGGTAGTGGTCCCAGCTCCGTTGGGCGTTGCGGCGGTTGAAACCGGGGGTGTCGGTGAAGGCCCGCATGGAGGCGGTGGCGAGGCGGTCGTCCAGGATGGGGGCGCCGAGGTACTGCATGCTCAGGGCGGGGCCGCCGTGGTCGCGTGCGTACAGGGCGACCGCCGGCGGGGCGGTGCCCCTGTGTGAGGGCTGGAGCGTCTTCCCCCGGCTCACCTTGTGCGTCGTGGACGGGCCCGGCGACCACGGATGCGTCGTACCCGTCCTGGCCGCGCCGGTGTTGGGCGGGCCTGACGATGGTGCGGCGTCGAGCGGGATGGCCGACTGGTGCCTGGACGTCGAACAGGCCGGTGGGGCGGTCGTCCTGTCGGTGGGTCAGCTGCCGGGCGCGCTCGACTGGCCGGTCCTGCTGTCCTCCGGCGTAGCGCGTGGCGGCTTCATGCCCGCCCTGACCTGACGGCGGCCGGCCGTCGAGCCCGCGAGGCCCCCGCGGCGGCGGTCCTCACTCGAACGAGGGCCACCGGCCGGCGGCCCACTCGCGCCATCCCGGCCACCCGGCGGGAGGGTCGCCCACGTCCTCGCCAGCGAGTTCGGCGGCGTCGGGCTCCTCGAACAGCGCCCGCCATTGCAGGAGGTCCGCCTCGCTCATCGGGAAGGTCCGTTCCGGTGTCGTGGCCTGGCGCCGGGCGACGCGGGCCCGTTGGGTCTCGTGGTCCACCGGTACGTACACCAGGCGACAGGACCCGCCCGCGGATTCCGCCAGGCGGCGGATCGCCGACCTCTCGTCACGCGACCAGCACCCGAAGTCCAGGACCACATCGGTCCCGAGCGCCAGCGCCTGCAGCGCGAGCCGCAGCAGCAGCCCTTCCAGCACGTCGCGCTTCCCGTCGGCCTCGGATGCGCCGAACAGCGGGATCATCCACTCGTCCGGCGTCAGGCGCAGCGCGCCGTGTTCCCCGGCGAGCCGCCGGGCCACGGTGGTCTTCCCGGCCCCGGGCAGGCCGACCATCAGGAACAAGGAGGTCACCCGGAGATCCTGCCAGGGGAGGGACGGGGTGGGGCCATCGGTGGCACGGCATGCGACCCCCATGGACCTAACGTCCGGCGTGCCGCCTGCCGGACGGCGCCGCAGGGCGTCACGCTGCTGCCGTGATCGGCCGTGCGGTGGACCGCCCGTCGCGACGTCCGGCTCGCAGGCCGCACATCCCCACGAAGGGCCTCAGACATGTCCGCTTCCCCGCTCGGCACACTGTCCCGCTCCGGCTCCCACGCCACCGCCGAGTTCGGCGTCCCGCCGTACGTCCATGACGCCGGGCTGCTGCTCCTGCGGCTGGTGCTCGGGCTGACGATGGCGGGCCACGGAGCCCAGAAGCTGTTCGGATGGTTCTCCGGGGTGGGCCTCGACGGCGCAGGACGCGTCTTCACCTCCGGCGGCTACCCGGCCGGGAAGGCGATGGCGGTGCTGGCGGGGCTCAGCGAGGTGCTCGGGGGCGTGGGCCTCGCCCTCGGGCTGCTGACCCCGCTCGCCGGGGCGGCGGTGGTGGGCGTCATGGTCAACGCCGTCGTCGTGAAGTGGGGTGGCGGGTTCTTCGCCCCGACGGGGGTGGAGTACGAACTGCTCATCGCCGCGCTGGCCACCACGCTGGCCGTCGGCGGGCCCGGCCGCTTCGCGTTCGACCGTCACCTTCCGGGCGTGCGCGCGCACCGGGTGGGCCACGGCGTCTCCGCGGTGGTCCTCGGCGTGGTGCTCGGCGTGTTCGTGCTGCTGTTCCGCAAGTGACCGGGGACGGCGGCGGGGTCCGCGCGCGTGGGGCCCGTCAGCCGTCCGACGGGCCCTCTCGCGCTGCGCGCTATGCCGCGGCGGCGGCGGTGAGGCGCTCGGCGACCTCCGAGGCCGAGGGCATCGCGGCGATCTCGTCACGCAGGCGCTCCGCCGCCGCGGTGAACGCGGGCTCGGCGAGCACACGGCTGACAGCGGCGGTGACCGCTTCCGGCCCCTGCTCGCCGATCGGCATCGCCACGCCCGCTCCCGCGGCCTGGAGCCGGAACGCCTGACGCTGCTGTCCGGCCGCTCCCGGGACGACGACGGCCGGGATCCCGCGCGCCGCCGCCCCGAACGTGTTGCCGGAACCGCCGTGGTGCACGACGACCGACACGCCGTCCAGCAACTCCGCGGCCGGCACGAAGGACACCAGCTCGACCCTGCCCGGCTCCAGCCCGAGGTCGTCGACCGGGGCGCCTCCCGTCGTGGCGACGAGGTCGACGTCCAGGACGCTCAGCGACCGGAGCAGCGGACCGAGTGCGGAGGCCCTGCCGGAGACGGTGCTGAGGCTGACGAGCACCCGGGGCCGGCCGGTACCGGGGACCCTGGCCGCGCGCGGCGTGCCCTCGGGGCCCTGGTGGGGCTCCGGCCGCAGCGCCATCCGTTCGAGGGGCGGCAGAGCCCCGCCGCGCTGCAGGCCGGGCGGGCAGAGGTCCACCAGCCAGCGGCCGGACGGCGCGTGGGCCGGGGCCTGCAGACCGCGGTCGAGGTAACGGGACCGCGCCGTCGCGGCCAGGGCGTCCAGGACCTCGGGCTCCAGCGCCGGGTCGATGCCCATCACCGCGGACGGCACCTTGAGCACGGCGGCGACCAGCGGCCCCACGAAGTCGCAGTGCTCCGACACGACCAGGTCCGGCTCCCACGTGCGCGCCTCCGCGAGGGCCTCGTCCACGGAGAGGTCGAGGCGTACCCCGGCGAAGAACTCGGCGACCAGCGCCGGCGAAGGATTCGACGCCATGTCGACACCGCTGCGGCGGGACACTTCGGCGATCGCCACGTCGACGGTCGGACCGGCGGGGATCAGCTCAAAACCCTGCGCCTCGACCGGGCCGGCCATGGCGGCGGCGGAGACGAAGGCAACGGTGTGCCCTTGCGCGCGCAACGCCCGGGCGAGCGGCAGCAGGGGCAGGAAGTGGCCGGTCAGGGGGGTGTTGAACATGAGGATGCGCATGGGTATCGAGATCACCTGTGTGCTTGTGCCACCTGCGTGGCCGCGGTGGGCGGACCGTCGTCGCGGTGCGACTCCCCGGGCCGGCGTGCTGCCCAGGACCCGGAAATGATTGTCGGCACAAGTATATGGGGGCTACTTGCCGAAGCAAGCAGGGGCCCCCGGGTCGCTCGTGGACACCGCTTGTCAGACGGGCCCGTCATGATCGGCACATGATCGAAGCCGACGACCCGGCCGATGACCTGGCCGACGACCTGGTGGTGCGCGCGGCGGCGAAGGCCGGGGCCACCACCGGGACCTTGCCCGCGCCCGCCCGGGCCGCGCAGGTGGCGGAGGCCGAAGCCCTTCTGGGCTTCGCGATACCGCCGTTGCTCGCCCGCCTCTACACGGAGGTGGCCAACGGCGGCTTCGGGCCCGGGTACGAGCTGTTCCCGCTGGTCGGGCAGGGGTGCAGCGCGGTGGCCGCGTACCAGGCCCGGCGGGCGGAGTCACAGGCCGCGGCCTCCCCGCACTGGCCCGAGGGCGTACTGCCGATCCTCGACTGGGGCTGCGGCATGTACGGCGCGGTGGACTGCCGGAGCGCGAGCGGCACCGTCCTGATCTTCGAGCCGAACGCCGACACCGGTGACTGGTCGGACGGCTGGTTCGTCGACGAGCGGAGCCTGGCCGACTGGCTCGGGACCTGGCTCGCCGGCGGCGGCTGGTACCGGCTGGACGGCCACGGCGACGACGAGCTCCCGGAACCCGGCAGGTGGGAGGAGGCGGCCACGCGGCTCGCCGCCTGAGGGCACGCCGCGGGGGCGCGGTTCTGTCCCGTGTCTCCGCGGTCGTGGTCGGCCGGTGCCGGGGCGGTCGGGTCAGTAGCGGGCGCCGACGGGGCGGTACGGCGTCGAGGCCCGGCGACATCACTCTGGGCCACCAGCCGAAGCAACCGGACGGCACCCCTGGTCACCGTCTGGTCACCCACTGCGCCGAGGAAGGGAGCCCCGACCACGACACGACGGTCCTCCTCGACATGATCGGCACCCGGCGGGACCCCGCGACCGCGGGTCAGGGCATCGGCCTGCCGGCCTCGCCCCGTCGGCGGGACATCCCGCGGTGGACCGTCCAGCAGCTCACCAGGACCAGCAACGCCCCGGCGACGGGCCATCCGATGGACCCGCCGTCGCGGTACTCCCGTACGCCGGTGAAGAGCAGGAGCCCTGACGGGATCAGTACCGCCCAGTCGATTGCCCTGCCCCATCTCCTGAGGGCCGTCTCGTCGATCATGCGCGGATCATACGGTCGACGCGTGCGTCCGGCGGAGCCGGATCCGGATCCGCCTACTGCTCGATGAGGCGAAGGGCCCCGATGATCGCGAGCGTCGGGCCGGCGACCGTGAAGACCGAGCCGACGATCTTCGTCTTGATGCGCGAGGCCGTGCGTGTGGCCGAGGTCGGTGCGGGCACCCATCCGTAGGCGTCATGGGCGTCCTGCTGTGATTGCTCGTCGTACGCCACCCAGAAGCGGGTGTGCCGGATTCCGAGCAGGCCGAACACGGTCATCCCCAGGCCCATGAGCAGCATGAAGACGGCCTCACCGCGGGGTGACATGGGCGCACCCGCGAGGACTGCTGCGAACTCGTGCACGGTGGCTCCTCGAGCGGCGTCGGGTTCGGGCGGCTGCGCGCTGCACGGGGCAGGGGTGCGGTGCTACCTCGTGCGGAGGTGTTGCCGCAACTGGCGGGTCTTCTCCACGGTCGCCACGGCCGGCATCAGCGTGCCCACCGTCGTGGCGGAGTCGATCAGCTCCTCAGGACCTCCGAGGAGGTGGGCCAGGCCCCATCCGGCGAGGGACAGCGCCGGCCATAGGACGAGACGGTGACGGCGAGCCGGCGCCGGAACGGGGTGGTGTCGGCCATGGGGTCGAGGGTATCGGCCGATCCGCAGGCCGGACCGCGTGTTCGACCGGGCCCCTGCGATCCGTTCGCGCAGCTCGTGCCCCGGATGGCTCCGGTTGCGGGCTGTGGGGGATGCGGACAGCATGTTGCGGGGGCGAAAAGCCCCGCTCGCTTCACCTGTGGCACTGGCGGTGGCCGTTCCCGTGGTGCCCGCCGCACTCCGCGCCGCCCGGCGAGGCCGGCACCGACTCCACCGGAGACCGGCGCCCTGGGGCGGTGGTGCCGTCACCAGGAAAGGAACCTCCCCATGTCCACCACCGTCATCCAGCACGTCCTGAACCGGCTGCGGGACATCGGCGTGCGTCATGTCTTCGGCGTCCCGGGCGACTACGCCTTCCCCGTCAACGACGCCATCTCCCAGCACCCGGACATCCAGTGGATCGGCAGCTGCAACGAGCTCAACGCGGGGTACAGCGCCGACGGCTACGCTCGCGTGCACGGTGTGGGCGCGGTGAGCACCACCTACGGGGTCGGCGAACTCAGCGCGATCAACGCCATCGCCGGTGCGTACACCGACCACCTGCCCGTGTTCCACCTGGTCGGCATGCCCAAGATGCCCGTGCAGGCGCACCACTCGGTCGTCCACCACACCCTGGGCAACGGTGAGTTCGACCTCTTCCTGAAGATGTCCGATGCCGTGGTGTGCGCGAGCGCGATCATGACGCCGCAGAACGTCGCGTCCGAGACCGAGCGGCTCATCGCGGCGGCGGCCTACCACCGCCGCCCGGTCTACATGGCGTTCCCCGCCGACCTGGCGGAGATGCCCGTGGTCGGATCGGCCCAGCCGATCCCCGCACCCGCCAGCGATCCCGCGCAACTGGACGCCGCCGTGCGGGCCGTCGCCGACATGCTCGGCCGGGCCGAGAGCGCCTGTGCCCTGCCCGGGGTGCTCGCCGCCCGTTCCGGCCTCGGACCGGAACTGCAGCGGTTCCTGGACGCCACCGGGATGCCCTTCGCCACGATGATGGCCGACAAGGGCGTCCTGAACGAGGAACAGTCCGGCTACTGCGGCATGTACGACGGCAAGCTCATGAACGAGGGCGTCCGCCGCTTCGTCGAGGGCAGCGACGTCGTCGTGCTGGTCGGTGCGCTGATGCACGACTTCAACAGCGGCGCGTTCACCGCCGACCTCGACCCCGGTCGCACGATCGACATCCGCCACCACCACGTGAGCGTCGACGGCATGACCTACCAGAGCGTGGAGATGAAGGACCTGCTCGTCGCGCTCACCGAGAAGCTGCCGCGCAAGCAGTGGCCGCACCTCGAGGCCCGGGTGACCCGCATGGCCCCGGCAGGAGGCAGCGGCGGCGACTCCATCACCGCCGAGAACCTCTACCCCCGCTGGGAGGACTTCCTCAAGCCGGACGACATCCTGGTCGCCGAGACCGGAACGGTCTCCATGGGCCTGGCGTTCGCCCAGCTGCCCAGCGGTGCCACCTTCCACAACCAGACCCTGTGGGGCTCGATCGGCTGGGCCACGCCCGCCGCCGTCGGCGCGGCCGTCGCGGCCCAGGACGGCCGGCGCGTCGTCCTCATCACCGGCGAGGGCTCGCACCAGCTCACGGCGCAGGAGATCAGCCAGTTCGGGCGGTACGGGCTGCGCCCGGTGGTGTTCGTGCTGAACAACCACGGCTACCTGATCGAGCGTCTGCTGTGCAAGCACCCGGACATCGCCTACAACGACCTCGCCAACTGGCGCTACGCCGAACTGCCGAAGGCCCTGGGCTGCGAGGACTGGTTCACCGCCCGCGTCTCGACCCTCGCCGAGCTCGACCAGGCCATGGACGCGGCGGCGAAGGCCGGCACCGGCTGCTACATCGAGGTCATGACCGACACCTACACCGCTCCGCCGCTGGCCAACCAGCTCCACGACAACATCGAGAGCCTCTACGCCGGCTGACCGGCCGTCAACCGGCGGGCGGCTGCGGCAGAATCAGAAGTCGTGGCCCAGCAACGTGATCCAGCCGATCTCTTTCCCGACATCGCGAGTCGGGGCGGTCTCGCCCAGGCACTGCGAGCCGTGGCGGAGGAGGAAGGTTTCTCCCTCCCCGTGACCGCCCCGTCCGCGGACGCGTTGACCCACGCCGCCGTCGAGAGCAGGTTGCCGCACCGGGGTGCCCTGCGGATCAACGCGTCGGAGTTCGCGCGGGAGTGGTGGATCCGTGGCGGAGAGGCGTCGCAGGGCGTACCGCTGATCTGGGGACGCGCCGCGGAGTTGGGGCAACTCGCGAGGGCCGCGCGGGCGTGGCACGAGGGCGGGTCATTGGGCGACATCCGCCGGGTCGCGCCCTTCGTGCTCATGACCGGCCGGTTCGAGGTGCCCGACGGCGATCCCGTCCGGCTGGCCGAGTCCGAGTGGCAGGGCCTGCGCAAGGAGGCGGGGGAAGTGGCCGTGCCCGGCTACCGGGCGCTGGTCGAAAGGGCGTACGCCGAACCGGCTCTGAGGGGTCTGTACCCCTTCCGGGACAGGTGGGTGCTGTACTTCTCGACCACCACCCGCCCGGACCTGACCGTCACCGGGCCGTGCCTGCGCGCCGATGACGTCGACCGGTTCACGGTCCGCGGAGCCTTCGCCGACCGGGACGTCCTCACCGAGACCGCCACCGCGCGGGAGGCGGTGGCGGTCGCCGTCCGGCATCTGCCGAGCGGACTCGGCCCCGTCACGTCCGGGGCGCCCCGGTAGCCACCCGCCGGCGCCGTCAGGACCTATCCGGACCACCGCTCAGGACCGCAGCAGCTCGGCGGCGCGTTCCGCGATCGCGTAGACGGTGGCGTTGGTGTTCGCGGAGGGGATCGAGGGGATGACGGAGGCGTCGGCGACCCGCAGGCCGTCGACGCCGCGCACACGCAGGGCGGGGTCGACGACGGAGCCGTCGTCGTGGCCCATCCGGCAGGTGCCGACGGGGTGCATGTACGAGCACAGGGTCCTGAGCGCGTGGTCCCGCAGGCCGGCGTCGTCCGTGACCTGGGGCCCCGGCAGGACCTCGTGCCCGCGCCACTCGGCGAGCGCGTCCGCCTGACCGATCTCCCGCGCCAGGTGAAGCCCCCGGACCACGGCGGCCAGGTCCCGCTCGTCGCCGTAGTAGTCGGGGTCGACGAGCGGCAGGACGTCCGGGTCGGCGCTCGCGAGGCGGACGCTCCCGCGGCTGTGGGGCCGTATCGAGGAGACGGAGATGGTGTAACCCTGCCCCGCGGCGGGCGCGTCGGGGACGGGGATGTGACCCGCCGCGTCGACGAAGAGCACCTGGAGGTCCGGGCCGTCGAGCCCGGGCCCGCTGCGCACCAGGCCGTACGCCTCGCCGTGGTTGTTGGCGCCCTCCGGGACCGGACGGGCCGCCCGGTAGATGAGGTTGGCGATCGGGTGGTCGTGCAGGTTCTCCCCGACGGCCGGGAGGTCCACCACGACGTCGATGCCGGTACGGCGCAGGTGCCCCTCGGGGCCGACTCCGGAGAGCATCAGCAGTTGCGCCGATCCGATGGCGCCCGCGGTGAGGACCACCTCGCCCGAGCACCGCACGAGCGATACGGTGCCGTCCCTGGCGCCGTACTCCACCCCGCTGCACCGCCCGCCGCCGATGTGCAGCCGGAGCACCTGGGTACCGGTCACCACGGTCAGGTCGGGACGGTGCAGGACGGGGGCCAGGTAGGCGTCGGCGGCGCTCTGCCGCCTGCCGTCGACGACGTTCAGGTCGGACCAGCCGAATCCCTCCTCCGCTCCGCCGCCGATGTCGGTCGCGCGCCGGTGACCGGTCTCGGCCGCCGCCTCGAGCATGGCCGCCACGACCGGGTTCGGGGACTCGGGGAGCCCGACGGTCAGGGGGCCGCCGACCCCGCGCAGGGCCGGATCCCGTCCGGAGAGGTTCTCGCTGCGCTTGAAGTAGGGCAGCAGCCCGTCGAACCCCCAGCCCTCCAGGCCGGCTTCCGCCCAGGCGTCGTAGCTGGAGCGGTGGCCGCGGAGGAAGTTCATCGCGTTGATGGCGGATCCGCCGCCGAGCGTGCGCCCGCGGGCGAGGGGGACGGTGGTGCCGCTCGCCCGCTGCCGGACGGTGGTGTCCCCCCAGTTCGCCGACGTCCGCAGCAGGGCCGGCCAGGCCGGGGGCGAGGTCATGTCGGCCGAGGTCTGCGCCGTGCCCGCCTCGAGCAGCAGGACGCGTACGCCCTCGGGCTCGGACAGCCGTGCCGCGATCACGCAGCCGGCCGTCCCGCCGCCGACGACGACGTAGTCGTAGCTGTCGGTCATCGATGTCCCGTCCGTTCCTCGTGAGTCGATCGTGTGCCGTGCCCAGAGGGGCAGGTCATTCGGCGATGGGGTAGCGCGGCGGCCGCGAGCCTTCGATGGTGATCCACTGGAGTTCGGTGAACTCCTCCAGGCCGGCGCGCCCGCCGGACTTGCCGTAGCCGCTGTTCTTGACGCCGCCGAAGGGCATCTGCGCCTCGTCGTCGAGCGTGCTGCCGTTGATGTGGCACATGCCGGCGTTGATGCGCTTGGCGAGGTCCAGGGCGAGGGGGATGTCCCGGGTGAAGACGGCCGAGGTGAGCCCGTAGTCGTTGTCGTTGGCCACGCGCAGGGCCTCCTCGGGTCCGTCGACGGAGATGACGCCGACGACGGGGCCGAAGGACTCCTCGCGGTAGACGCGCATGTCCGGGGTGACGTCGGCCAGTACGGTGGGCGCGAAGCACGGACCGTCCGAGGTCCCGCCGGCCAGGAGCCGTGCGCCGGCCGTGACCGCGTCCAGGACCAGGTCGGACAGCCGATCGATGCTGTCCGGTCCGACGACCGGGCCGAGCGCGGTGTGCGGGTCGCGCGGGTCACCGCAGGTGACGGTGGCGGCGACGGCGGCCAGGCGCCGGGTGAACTCCTCGGCGATCCTGCGGTCGACCAGGATGCGTTCCGTGGACAGGCACGCCTGGCCCGAGTTGGCGAAGGCGCCGAAGGCCGTGGCGCTGATCGCCCGGTCGAGGTCGGCGTCGGCGAGGACCAGGACGGGCGCCTTGCCGCCGAGTTCGAGGATCGCCTGCTTCATGTGCGCGGCGGCCCGCTGCGCGATGATCCGGCCCACCCGGCTCGAACCGGTGAAGTGCACCCGCCGTACGGCCGGGTGGGCGATCAGCGCGTCGACCACCTCGGGGCCGTCCTCGGGCGCGTTGGTGACGAGGTTGTACACCCCATGGGGCAGCCCGGCCTCGGTGAGGCACTCGGCGACCAGGCCGTGGGTGCGCGGGGTCTGCTCGGACGCCTTCATCACGACGGTGTTGCCCACGGCCAGCGCGTACGGGACCGAGTTGCCGACGAGCAGCGCCGGGGCGTTCCACGGGATGATGCAGGCGACCACGCCGACCGGTTTGCGGATCGCGATGGAGGTGCGGCCGGGTGTCTCGGAGGGGATGAGCTCGCCGGTGAGGCCGTCGTGGACCGCGCTCGCGGCGTAGCGGAACTTCTCGGCGAGAGCCGAGGTGTTGTAGTGGCCCCATGGGGCGGGGCCGCCCATCTCGACGGTGATCGCCTCGGAGATCTCCTCGGCTCGCGCTTCGAGTGCCTCGGCGGCCGCCCACAGGATGCGGCGGCGTTCGTTGGGCGGCAGCGCCGCCCAGGCGGGGAAGGCACGGTCGGCGGCATCGGCCGCCCGCAGGACGTCCGCCGAGAGGGCGGCTGCGGCCTGGGAGGCGATGTCGCCGGTGAACGGGTCGCGTGCGGTGAAGGTGTGCGTGCTGGCGGCCTGTTGCCAGACGCCGTCGATCAGCAGTTGCTGCACGGTGTTCTCGCCGGTGAGGGTCACGGGTGGTTCTCCTGCTGTGCGGAGGCGCGGTGCTTCGTGCGCAGCACGGCGCGTGGAGGTGGCGCTGGGACCGGTGGTGCCAGAGCGAAGGGTGATGCCGATCGGACGGGCCTGCTGGATGCGGGGCCCGTCAGCGACGCACGGGGTGGCGTCGTGCACGTCGGCGGTGTCGCCGAGGGTTTCCGGTGGCGTGGGGCGTGTGTCGTGCTCCGGCTCGCGGAGCGGGAGTTGGCGACCGCCCGCCACCGGCCTCGGCGCATGCGCGGCGGGCTCCGAGGACGCCTCACGTGCCGGTGGGGCGTCGGAGGCGGTGGCCTCCGCAGCGTCCGGAGTCCCCCGGCCGGTGCTATTGAAGGATGTCCGTGCAGCGTAGCGCTGATAAGCCGCAAGGTGCAATAGGTGCTAACATTTATGTATAAATCGGACGCGGATGACGTCGCGCCCTTGATCACGGCGAAGAACCCGCCCCCGGCGGCAGTTGCTGGTCGACCCAGACGAGCTTGCCTTCCGGAAGGTGGCGGGCCCCCAGGCGCGGGACAACTGCGCGACGAGGAAGAGCCCGCGGCCGTGTTCGTCGGTGGCGGTGGGGCGGTGCAGCAGCGGGTGACTGTGGCTGGAGTCCGAGACCTCGCAGGTCAGGACTGCGTGCCGGATCAGGCGCAGCCCGATCGTCCGGTCGTTGTCGCAGCCTCCGCCGCCGTGGACGACGGCGTTGGTGACCAGCTCGCTGACGATCGGCTCCGTGGACTCGGCCAGGTCGTCCAGCCCCCAGCGGGCCAGTTGGCGGGTGACGAGCGCCCGGGCACGGCTGACGACGGCCGCGGCGCCCGGGGGCCCGTACGTCACATTCCGGCGGCCTGTGTCGTCGTACCTCTGTGGAGGCGCACGCCTTCACGGGATGTGCGGATCGCGACCATAGGCTGTGTCTATCGACGCCTTCCGATATCCGTCTTGGACGTCACGGCGCGCTCGTCCATAGCATCCAGACATGGCACTTACCGTCCGGTCGGGGCCGGGCCCTGGGCCGCGGAACGGCCGCGAACGGTGGGCTGACATGACCACCTATGAGGAGGCTTCCATGAACTGGCGCGACGCCGCCGCCTGCAGCGGGGAGGATCCGGAACTCTTCTTCCCGATCAGCGGCAGCGGCCTGGGCATGGCGCAGATCGACGAGGCCAAGGCAGTGTGCCGGCGGTGCCCCGTCATCGCCCGGTGCCTGGAGTGGGCGGTGGAAACCGGCCCCATGGAAGGCATCTGGGGCGGCACCACGGAGAGCGAACGGCGTGCGATGCGGCACCGCGCCACCCGTGAGCGACTCAGAGGGGCGAGCGGAACCGCCGCCTGAGCCGCCCCACGCGACGGCTCGCCGGTTTCCGTCACCGCCTGCACGAGGGAAGCACGACACTCATGGAGGCCCTGCGCCGCCGCACAGGGGTCTCCTCGGCCAGAGGAACTCATGCTCATGCGGGGCAAGGCCGCGGGGCGACCGGGCACCCTTCCGAACCCGGCGCTGAAGGACCGGCCCATGCTGATGGCGTTGGCCTTCAGGATGCTCGGATCGACGCACGACGCCGAGGACGCCGTCCAGGAGACCTACGCCCGCTGGTACGCGATGTCCCCCTCGGCCCGCGCCGGCATCAGGTTCCCCCACGGCCTGGCTGGTCCGCGTGGCCGGCCGGATCTGCCTGGACCACCTCGGCTCCGCCCGCGTCCGCAGGGAGAGGTACACGGGCGAGTGGCTGCCCGAACCGCTGCCGGACAGCTCGGCGTGGAGCAGCGTACGGACGTCCGCGCACATGGACGACCCCGCTGACCGGGTCGCCCTGGACGACTCCGTCACCATGGGGATGCTCGTCCTGCTCGAGGCCCTCACGCCGGCGCAACGCGTGAGCTTCGTCCTGCACGACGTCTTCAAGGTGTCCTTCGTCGAGATCGCCGCCATCGTCGGCCGCAGCGCAGAGAGTTGCCGCGCGCTGGCCGTGGCGGGCCGCAGCGGCATCACCTCCGCGCGCAGGCACGAGGCGGATCAGCAGGAGTACCGGCGGCTGGTCCGCGAGTTCAAGCGGGCGTGCCAGACCGGCGAACTCGACCGCCTGATCGCCCTGCTGGACCCGCAGGTCACCACGCGGGCGGACAGCGGAGGACGGGTCCGTGCCGCTCTCAAGCCCATCCACGGAGCGGACAGGACCGCCCGCTACCTCATCGGCGCGTCCCGTAAGGAGGGCCGTCTGGCCACGGCCCTCATGACCCTGGAGAACGCCGGTCACCGCCCTGCACTGGTCTGCCGGGTGGACGGAGCGGTGGTCGCCGTCGTCACCCTGCACGTTGCCGGATCGCGGATCACCGACGTGTGGATCACGCTGAACCCGGACAAGCTGGCCGCCTGGGTCTAGGGCCTGTCGTCACACCTCGGTCAACGCCCACCCGGGATCAGGGCTGGTCGGCTCCCGGGAGGTCGGCGGTCAGAGGGGTGTGTCAGAGGGGTGTGTCAGAGGGGTGTGTCAGAGGGGTGTGTCAGAGTCTGCGCATGCTCGAGATCGTGGTGAAGACGGAGAACCGGGAGCGGCACGTCCGTGTGTCCGCCGAGGAGCTGGCTGGGCTGGTCCGGCACATCGGTGGTGACGGTGACCGGTTCCTGGTGGTCCAGCGGATACCCGACCTGCCTGACGTCTTCGCCCAGGTCTGGCACGAGGCCGGTGGTGACTACACGCTGGAGCACCGGGACGGTGCCGCCGACCGGCACTTCCAGGCGATGGCCGACGGGCCCGAAGCCGTGGTCGCGGCGATGACCGGCTGGGCCCGCCAGGAGGCCGGCTGGGACGGTGGTCTGGGCTGGTCGCTCCTGGACATGGGCCCCGTCCCCGAAGTACCGCCGCTCGACCTCGACGAAAACGAGCGCGTGGAGTTGGAGGAGCGCGTCCGCGAGGTGCTGGTCGGCGGCTACGCTTCCCGCGCCGAACTGGCCGAGCTTGCCGAGGAGTACCTGGTCACCAAGGACCGTCGGCCCGTCTCGCGCGAGCAGGCGGAGGCGCTGGCCGACCGGTTGTGGCTGGAGCGGGTCGCGGAGCAGACCGCATGGCAGGGCGAGACCGACCCTGAGCGACTCACCCGCGCGTTCGCCGCCCTGCAGGAGGCCGGCATCACCGCCCGTGAGAACTTCACCTGCTGCCGCACCTGCGGCCAGTCCGAGATCGGCGACGAAGGCAGGCCGGACGCCCGCGGCTTCGTCTACTTCCACACCCAGTGCACGGACTCCGCCGCGGCCGGCCACGGGCTGATGCTCCTCTACGGGGGTTTCGACGGCTCGCCCGAGACCACTGCAGCCATCGGCCACGAGGTCGTGGCCGCCCTCGAAGCGGCCGGCCTTCACGCCGTGTGGGACCGTGACCCCGACCGGGCCATCACCGTCACGCCCCTGGACTGGCGCCGCCGCCTGGTCGGTTAGGGACCGGCGTCAAGGATCACACCCACATCAGGTGTGAGCCGAGGGTGACAGCCGCCCGATATCCCCCGGCTTCGCCGGTCAGTGCTCGATGCCGTGCCGCATCTCCTCCTCGGTGGGCTTGGCCACCTGTGACGCGGGCCCGTAGAAGGCGTGCGACAGGCGCAGCCGCAGGCGTTCGCGGCGGGTCCCAGGCAGATGCGTTTGGTGACGACGAGGGAGACCACCGGGACGACGAACACCGCGACGCGGACGGCCCAGGTGACCGCGTTGATGGAGAGGTGGAAGCGGGTCGCGAACAGGTCGTTGCCGCCGCCCGCCAGCAGGCAGAAGTAGAGGCTCAGCCAGCGACGCCGAGCCCCGTGCGCACCTCGTCGGCCGGGTGGACGGCGTGACGGCGGCGGTCGTCGGTATCGACCTCACCGAGGAGGGCCGCATCGGCCGGATCTGGCTCATGATGCACCCGGACAAGCTGCACGCGTGGCGCAACAGGGACGGCGGATGACGACTCCTGGTGGAAGGAGGTTTCCGGACCTCCGGGAATGGCGGCGTGTCAGTTCCAAGTGGTCAGCGAACAGCCGGGCCCGCGCAGCCTCACATCCGGGATCTCAGCACGTCGACCTCGCAGCCCGGCGCGAACGGGTCGAAGCCGTGCTCGATCAGCCAGCGAACCACCAGCAGGCTTCGCAACGACCACCACGCGTGGATCACGTCGAGGTCGACGTCGGTGCCGTAGCCCGCGACGACGTCGTCGAGGTGCTCCTCGTGTCCGAGCGTGAAGGTGGCGAGGTCGTACAAGGCGTCACCCTGACCCGCCTCGGACCAGTCGATGATGCCCGTGACCTCGTCGCCTTCGAGGAAGACGTGCGCGATCTGCAGGTCGCCGTGCGTGAACGCCGGAGTCCACGGCCGGAGCGCGGCCTCGGCGACCCGGCGGTTGCGGGTGACCAGGTCAGCGGGCAGGAGGCCGTTCGTCACGAGCAGCTCGCACTCGCCGTCGAGTTCCGCCGCCAGTGCGACGAGGCTCCGGCCCGCCCCGCCGGGCCGGGGCGGCAGCGGCGCGTCGTGCAGCTTCCGGATGGCGGCGCCCGCCGCGGCCCACGCCGCCGGTGGCCCGGTCGACGGCCCGCCGAGGCGCCCAAGCGTCGTCCCCGGGACTGCGGCGATCGCGAGCACGGGCGGCTTGCGCCACAGGACCTCCGGGGTCGGGACCGGCGCGAGGGACATCGCCTCGACCTCGACGTCGATGCGCGCCTGATCGGCGTCCACCTTCAGGAACACGTCGCCGACGCGCAGGGTCGCGCGCTCGGAATGGGCGACGACGACTTCCACCTCATCCATGGGCGACCAGTATCCCGGGGGTGATCGCCGACGTCGCCGGGTTTGTCGCGTGCGATGACGCGGCCGGCGGCGTCCCGACACCGATCCGGGGTGTCACACATGCACCAGGTGATGGGTCATGGGGACGAAGGAAGTTCGTGACCACGGAGAACGGCCGTGGAAAGGCCATGCCGGGCGCCCGTTGTTCGCACACGTCCCGGCGTGAAGTTCACCCCGCGGAGGGGCCCGATGTGTCCGTGTTGCCGCGCATGTGCATGCGCCGTGGCCGGATACTGCGCATTGGCGTTCATGCCCTGCGGCCATGAAGAAGGAGTTTCCCGATGGTTGATGAGCCGATCCTGGTGCTTGCCGCAACCGGCGGACAGGGCAGGGCCGTGACCGACGCGTTGCTGGACCGCGGGGCCAGGGTGCGGGCGATGGTGCGGGATCCCGCGCGGGAGGCCGCGCGGCGGCTGGCCGATCGAGGCGTCACCGTGGTGGCGGGCTCCCTGAACGACGGCGCTTCCCTTGCCGCGGCGATGGACGGGGTGGCGGGGGTCTTCGCGTTCACCACGCCCTTCGAGGCCGGCGTGGACGCCGAGGTGGCCCAGGGACGGGCCATCCTGACCGCCGCCGGCGCGACGCGCGTACCGCATCTGGTGTTCAGTTCGGTGGCCGGTGCCGACCAGGGGAGCGGCGTACCGCACTTCGACAGCAAGGCCCGCATCGAAGCCGAGCTGGCCTCCGGCGATGTGCCCCACACGATCCTGGGGCCGACGTACTTCTACGACAACGCCCTCGGCGACGCGGAGCGCATCCGCGGCGGCGTGCTCGACCTGCCGCTGCCCGCCGACAGGCCGCTGCAGCAGCTCGCACGGGCCGACCATGGCGCGTTCGCGGCCGAGGTGCTGCTCAACCCCGCGCCCCACCTGGGGCGGCGTATCGAACTGGCCAGCGACGCACCCACGCCCGCGCAGATGGCGGACGCCCTGCGCGCGGCCCTGGGGCGGGACGTCCGGCACGAGCGCGTACCGCTGGAGGCCATCGGCAACCCGGACATGCACGCGATGTGGACCTTCCTCAACGGCCCCGGCTACCGCGTCGACGTCCCCGCGCTCCACGCGGCACATCCGGAGATCGCCTGGACCGGCTTCGCCGAATGGGCGCAGGCCGCCTTCGCCCCCGCCCACTGAGCCCGGGCGCACGGCCAGGCCACGACGCCCCAGCCGGTCACACGTCCGGTAGGAGGAGCCAGACTTCGGAGAGGGCGAGACCGTGCTCGTGGGTCGTCACCCCGCACGGGCAGCCCAGCCGGATCAGGCGCCAGTCGCAGGTCACCGTCCACGGGCCGTCCCGGCCTCCGCACGCCGGGCAGCCGACGGTCTCGGCCGTCCACACCCCGGCGGCGGGTCTGCCGTGACGCCGGAAGCGGCCCGCGTACCGGACCTGCCAGGGCCGGACCGGTGGTGTGTGCGGGGCGGTCCCGGGCGGGCCCGCCGAGGCCAGCGCGGCGAACAGTTCGGTCAGTTCGGGGAGCAGTGCCTCGCCCGCGTCGGTCGCCGGCCGGGTCCGTACGCCTGCCGTCCCCGCAGGGGACCCGTATCCGGGCGCGGCCGCTGCCACTGGTGGGTTCGGGGTGGCGTACCACGGCAGGAAGGCCCGGGCGACGGCGGCGAGGAGAGCGGCCGCGCGCGGGCTGACGGCGCCTGCGTCGAGGTGGTGGAGGGCGGTGCGCAGGACCCGTTGGAGCCGCCGGTCCCGGTCCGTGGCGCGGGTCCGGGCGGTCGCCTGCCGCCGGGCCGGGAGCGGCGCCGCAAGACGGTCCAGGACCGCCGCGGCCGCTGCGGAGTCCGCGGGGGCGGGCCGCCACTCCCCGGCCGCAAGGAGCCGCCGTGCCTGCCCGGCCTCACGGGCCAGGGCGCGAGTCGACAGCGGCCACGGACCGCAAGTTGCCTCGTGAACCTCGTCCCCGCGCGGCACGGCCTCTTCTCCGCCTTCCCTCGTTCCCGCCGCTGACGCGACGTGGGTCCTTCCCTATCCGTACGCGCTGGACGTGTCCAGCTCCGTCGTCCAGTCCGGAACACGCCGGGGCGCATCCCAGTCGTCCTCCGGCCGATCGCCCGGGGCCGCCCCGTACGGCCGGTCCCGGGCGATAGCGTCCTTCCGCTACAGCCCCCGGCCCCCGGCCGCCGCCTTGCCGCTGAGGCTCTCCAGGTCGCTCCTGCGGACCCGGATCAACAGCAGTGCGACCAGCGGCACGACGGCCGCCATGGCGATGATGACGTGGTACGGGAGGTGCGCCGGGCGCTGATGGGTGATCGGCTCGTCCGCGGCCCGGCTTCGGAAGTGCCCTGATCCGGGCCCTCGATATCGTCGGTCACGCGTCACCTGGGCCAGACGGGTAAGACGGCAGCCATGAGGATCGCTGGCGGCGCAGTCCCGCCACGGCTGCGGTGGTTGCTGCTGCTGCCCGCGCAGTGGGGGCTGCTGGTGGCGCTCGGAGCGCTGGTGACCGGCCCCCTGGCGGACCGGTGGCCGCTGTCGGGGGAGGACGGCGTCGTCCGGTCCCTGTCCGCGCACCGTACCGGCGCGGGCGTCACCGTGGCGCAGGGGCTGTCACTGGTCGCGGGTACCCAGGGCGTGATCGCCGTGACGCTGCTGTGCGCGGTGGCGCTGCTCGTACTGCCGCGCACCGCGCGGCGGGCCGAGGCGTACTTCCTGGCCGGCGCGGTGGCGGCGCAGTCGGCGGTCTTCGTCCTCGTCACCATGTGCGTGGAACGGCCCCGCCCGGACGTCCCGCACCTGGAGCTCGCACCGCCGACCTCGAGCTTCCCCTCCGGGCACGCGGGGGCCGCACTCGCCCTGTACGGGGGCCTGGCCGTGCTCGCGGCGCGCGGGCCGCGCCGTCCGTGGCGGCTTCCGTCGGTCGTCCTGCTGCTGTGCGTCCCGGCCGCGGTGGCGGAGTCGCGGCTGTACTCGGGCATGCACCACCCCAGTGACGTCATCGGAGGTCTCCTCAACGGCGCCTGCACCCTGTTCGTGATGACCCGCGCCCTGCCGCCGGCCGGCGGACGGCAGGGCCGGACGCCCGGCCCCCGCTCCCGTGGTGGCGGCGGACGCCGGGCCGTCGTCGTCCGGCACCCGCATGCCTGCCCCGGCGAACTGGCCGACGAGGTGCGTGCCGTCCTGGACCGCCACGGCTACACCGACCAGCGGTGGACCCTCACCACGGCGGAGCGCCCCGGCGGGGAACTCGCGGCACTGGCCGCGGTACCCGGCACCACGCTGGTCGTCGTGTGCGGCGGTGACGGCACCGTACGCGCCTGCGCCGGGCCCTTGCTGGGCACGGACACCGCCATGGCCATCGTGCCCTGCGGCACCGGCAACCTGCTGGCCCGCAACCTCCACCTGCCCATGGACCCGGCCGTGGCCCTGGAGCAGGCACTGACCGGGCGGACCACCCGCATCGACGTGGGGCGGGTGCACGGCGACGGGCTGCCCACGACCTGCTTCACCGTCATGGCGGGCGCCGGCTTCGACGCCGCCATGGTCCGTGACGCCTCCGTCCGGCTCAAGGCGCGCCTGGGCTGGAGCGCCTACGTCCTGTCTGGGGTCGGCCATCTCACCGACCCGCGCATGCACCTGGCGATCCGTCTGGACGGCGGCCCGGAACTGCCGCGCAGGGCGCGGATGGTCCTCATCGGCAACGTCGGCGTCCTCCAGGGCGGCCTGCCGCTGCTGCCCCGGGCACGCCCCGACAGCGGATGCCTGGACCTCGTGCTGCTCAACCCCCGTGGCCTGACCGGATGGGCGGCCGCCGCGGGGCACCTGGCGGTACGCATGTTGCCGCACCGCCCGGGGCGCCGCGGCGGCGGCACCGCGACCGGCGCGCCCGTGGCCCGCGGGGCGCTGGAGTACTTCCAGGCCCGGCGGATCGACATCGGCTTCGCCCCGTCCCAGGCACGGGAACTCGACGGGGACGTCGTCGCCGACGGCACCCGGCTCACCGCCGAGGTCCAGCCGGGGGCGCTCGCCGTCCGCCTCCCCGCCCCCACTACTGCACCCGCCACCGAGCGTGCCCCGCGGCACGACGACCGAGCCGTCACCCCCGGCGGCTGAGACCCCCGCCGCCACCCCGCGGCCGTACCGGTCAGGAGAACGATGGGCACCGCCACCCGCGTCCCGCAACGACGCGACGTCCAGGGCGACGAGCTGTCCGGCGACGAGGCCTGGGCCGCGCTGCGCCGGTACGGCGGCTGGAGCCTGCTGCGCGACTCCTTCGTGCGGTTCCGCTACGCCGACGGCTTCAGCCACTCCCGCGCGCTGGCCCTGCAGACGGTCCTGTCGATCGTCCCCTTCGCCATCGCCATGATCGGCCTGTCGAGCGTCCTGCACACCGACGACATCGGCCGCGTCGCCGAACTGACCGTCCGCCGGATCGCCAGCGGACCCAGCCAGGAGGTGATCGACGACGCCCTGCGGCAGAGCCACCGGCAGGGCGACGGCGGCGGGCAGGCGGCCCTGTGGCTGGGGCTGCTGTTCTCCGTCGTCAACGTCACCACCGGCCTGTGCCAGGTCGAACGCGGCGCCAACCGCATCTACGGCGTGGAGCGCGACCGCCCGTTCCTGTACAAGTACAGCCGCGGCCTGGTGATGGCCGTGCTGGCGGGCATGCCGCTGGGCCTCAGCTTCGTCCTCACCGTCCTGGGAGGCCATCTGACGCGGGCCCTGGCGCAGGTTTACCACCTGGACGCCGCCACCACGCACGCCTGGGACCTCCTGCGCTGGCCGCTCGGGATACTCCTCGCGGTGCTCGCCACCAGCGCGATCTTCCGCCGTTCACCCCGCCGTGCCCAGCCCGGCTACACATGGCTCGCCTTCGGCGCGACGGTGTACCTGGTGCTGTGGAGCGCGTCGACCTGGGCCCTGAGCCTGTACGTCGGGGCGAGCGGATCCTTCACGAGCATGTACGGGCCGCTCAGCGCCTTCGTCGCGCTGCTGCTGTGGTCCTATCTCACCTCGGTCGCGCTCTTCCTCGGCCTGGCGTTCGCCGCGCAACTGGAGGCGGTGCGCGCCGGGGTCCGGCAACCCGCCGCCGACGACCCGGGCGTGTGACACCCGACCGGCGAAGGAGGCCCCGCCCATGCGCAACCCGTACCACTTCACGCACCTGGGACCCGACGCACGTCTGGGCGCCCGGCTGCCGGCCGCGGCGGCCGCCACAGCCGTCATGGCGGTGCCCTTCGCCCTCGCCGTACTGCTGGTGGAATCCGGATGGCCCCCGCTGCGCCGCCTGGACCAGGGCGCCGCCGACCATCTGCACCGCGCCGCCCTGCAGCACCCGGGCCTGGTGCGCGTGCTCCGCGTCCTCACCGACGTCGTCTGGGACCCGGCGACGCTGCGCGCGCTGGTCGCCGTACTGGTGGTGTGGCTGCTGACCCGCCGGGCCTGGCGCCTGGCGGCCTGGGCCGCCGTCACCGCGGTCGCCGGAGCCACGACGGGGCTGCTCGCCAAGAACACCGTCGAACGCGCCCGCCCCCACCTGCCGGACCCGGTCGCCCACGCCCCCGGCTTCTCCTTCCCGTCCGGCCACGCCATGACGGCCACCACCTCCTGCGCCGTCCTGCTGCTCGCCCTGCTCCCCCTGGTGCCCAAGGCGTGGCGCCCGCTGCCGTGGGCCCTCGCCGGGATCACGGTGCTCGGCGTCGGCTGCACCCGGGTGGCCCTGGGCGTCCACTGGGTCAGCGACGTCCTGGGCGGCTGGCTGCTGGGCCTGGTCGTGGTCACCGCCACCACCCTCGTCTTCGAGACCTGGCGCGCCGAGACCGGACGTCCCCGCACCGCCCCCTCGCAGGGCCTGGAGCCGGAACTGACCGGGGGCGCCCCCGAATCACCACGCGACGCCTGGCGGCCCTGAGGCCCCGGCCAGCCCGACGAGCCGCCGAGCCAGTCGGCCAGGAGGGGGACGACCAGCTCGGGCGCCTCGACCTGGGGGAAGTGCCCCACCGCGGGCGCGTCGTCGAGAACGGTCAGCTTGGAGCGGGGGACGAACTCCGCGATGCGCGGGATCACATGGGCCCCGCTGATGGGGTCCGCCGGGCCCCAGATGAACTGCTGCTCGTCCTCACACGTGCGCAGCACCTCCGTCCATCGAGCGGCGTGCACCTTCCGTTCGTCCATGTACCGCAGGAGGCCCGGCAGGACTCTGAGGCCGTCGCGCGTCCGCGTCCCGGCCCACATGTCGTGCGGCACCGCCTCAGGCAGGGGTCGTCCGGTCAGATGCGCCACTCCCTGCGCCGTCGGTGAGGCCGGACCTGACCTTGGCCAGCATCTGGCCGAGCAGGTGGAAGGCCCGTGCCCGCGTGGGTGCTTGGCGGAGCGTTCCGGACCAGTGGACGTCGGTGTACCTCTCGACGGCGACGAGGGTCTCGTGGTCGTTCCGAGCCGCCAGCACCTGCACGAAGCGCACGTAGTCGCCGATGTCCGTGCCGGGCGGGTGCCGCTCCATGAAGGCCCGCAGGCGCGGGGTCAGCGCCGGCAGCGTCCGATCCGTCGGGAAGACGACGGCCAGGCCGGCGAGGGCGAGTCGCACCGCAGGGCATTCGGTTTCCCATCGGGCCAGGAGGTCCCGCGTGCGGGACTCGACGACTGCCCGGGTTCGGGCCTCGCTGTCCGGGTCGGTGTGGGGTGGGGTGCCGGGCCGGCGACGTGCCAGATGACGCTCCCCGACCGTGGCGGCGTGGAACAGCGTGTGCACCGCTCCGAACCGCTGCCGGGCAGGCACCCGGTCGTCGGTGGCCAGTACCGCGGGCAACACGACGCCTTCGGCTGTCCAGGGCCGGCAGGTGTCCTGGTGGAGGATTTCGCCGTAGAAGTCGCCGAGGAACCGGACGTCGCTCTCCCAGTGCGGATCCGCCAAGGGCTCGAACAGCATGGATGCCTGGGGCACCCGGCGCCAGTCGGGCAGACGGTCGGCGATGACGTCCCGGAAGATCCGCCGGATCGGCGGGCCGAAGACGCGACCGGTCCTCCACGCCGCCCGGAGCTCTTCATCGGTCGCGTCGGCGGAAGCGGAAGTGGATTCTGGTTCGGGTCGGTCGCTCATCGCCGGCGCAGCGTACTGCGGCACGGCTCGCCCGCGCCGTCCCCCGTTGCCGCTGTCACCGCCGCCAGTTCGGCGGTGGCGTGGCGCCGGCCTGGGGGCTGCTGACGGCGGCGCCGAGGGCCGCGCCGAAGACCGCGAGGGGGAGGGCCGCCAGCGGTACGTAGAGGAGCACCCAGCCGATGGCCTCGTGCAGGGCCAGGCCGATCCGGCCGGAGACCGGGTCGCCGTCGATGGGGTGCACCCCGGCCCGCTGGTAGCGGAACGCCTCCGTGACGTAGACGGTGAAGGCCGGAAGGCACGTGGCCGCCACCGCCCACACCGCGGCCTGCAGTCCGGCCCGGAACGAGTGGTCGGCGGCCGCGACGAACAGCGAGGCCAGGAACAGGGCCAGGACCGGGACGGCGAGCAGGTAGAGGCCGAGGCTGTCGCCGGAGGCGATGTCGTTGAGGCGGGCGCAGAGGAGGAGTCCGCCGGCGACCGCCACCCCGACGCCGAGGCCGGTGCGACGGGCACGGCGGCTGGTGGTCAGTGCCCGCGGCGGAACGAGCGTGAGCCACAGGCCCACGGCCAGCAGCACCGCCAGGGTGACGGCGGCCGAGGGAGCCAGCACGACGGAGGCGTCCGTGCCCAGGGAGCAGGCCGTGACGGCGACGCACGCGGCCACGCCCACCAGGCCCGCGACCGCGGTGGGCAGACCGGGTGCGGGGCGGCGCAGTCGCCGGGCGCGGGAGACGGCGACGGTGGCCAGGGCGCCTGCCAGGCCGACGAACGTCACCGCGAAGAGCCGCAGTTCGGGCAGCGCGCGACCGACCACCGGTCCGGTGCCGACGGCGAGCGCCGCGGCCAGGGCCGCGGCCGCGAGCACCGCCGCCCGGTGCCCGCGCGGCGGGAACAGCGCGGTACGGGCACACCCGGTCGCGAACGACCAGCGCTCCCGGGGGTCCGGCACCTGCGCCAGTTCGGCGGTCATCGCCGAGCCCCAGTCGCGGCGGTCGGCCGGCAACGTCGCGACCGCCGCCGTCAGCAGCCGCGCCGGGGCGTCCATGGCGGCCAACCGGACACCGGACGTGCGCCACCAGGCGGCCCAGAGCAGCGCACCGGCCAATGCCGCGGGCGCGGCCAGGAGGACCGAGGTCACGGCGTACGACAGGAGGTCCTCCTCCGGCGCCGGCGGGCTGCTGCGGCTCAGCAGCAGGACGTAGGCCGCGTCGACGGCGGCGCACACGAGCGCCGCGCCCAGCCGGCCCGTGCGGTTCATGCGCCCTCCCACCCCAGACGCAGCCCGGACCGTTCGGTGACGGTGCCGCTTTCCTGCTCGGCGAGTTCGGCGGCCAGCGCCAAGCCGGCGCCCGTGAGCCGGTACAGGTGCCGCGGGGGTCGTCCGGCCGGTGCGTCGGACTCCCACGTGGTCTCCAGTTGCCCGCGGTCGGCCAGCCGGATCAGGATCGGGTACATCGACCCGGCCCGGATGTCGAGCATGCGGCACAGTTCGTAGCCGTACCGCCAGTCGGTCGGGGTTTCGGCCAGCGCCAGCACCACCGCGATGGTCTGCGCCGAGGGGCGTCGGGACCGGGTCATGCGGATAACTCTATATAGCTAGAGTTGACCCGGCAAGGGACCGTCGTGAAGCGACGACGGAGCGCAACCCGCGGCTCAGACCACGGACTTGGTGTCGTCGTGGTCGGTGGACAGGGCCAGGGCCCGCCAGGTGTCCGCTTCCTTGCGGAGCTGGACGATCTTGCCGTCCATCGCGGCGGCGCAGTCGCTGCCCAATTGGGCCCGCATCGGCGGGTGGTCGGAGTCGGCGAGCTCGATCATGGCCCGGGCGCCCTTGACCGGGTCCCCCGGCTGGCCGTGGTTGAGGCCGGGGACGGCGTCGCGCACCGCACCCGCGGTGGCGGCGTAGTCGGCGATCACCTGACCCTCGGTGTGCAGGCTGGTCGCGTCGAGGAAGTCGGTGCGGAAATAACCCGGCTCGACGATGACGACGTGGATGCCCAGCGGGGCCAGTTCGTCGTGGAGGGCCTCGGAGAGCCCCTCCACCGCGAACTTGGTGGAGCAGTAGACGCCGAAGCCCGGCGCGCCTCGGAAACCGCCGATGGAGCTGAGGTTGAGGATGCGGCCCGACCGCTGCCGGCGCATGACCGGTAGGACGGCGCGGGTGACGTTGGCCAGACCGAAGACGTTCGTCTCGTACACCGACCGGAACGCCGCGTCGGAGGTCTCCTCGACCGCTCCCAGGACACCGCGGCCCGCGTTGTTGACCAGGACGTCGATCCTGCCGAAGGCGTACACGGCCGCGTCGACCGCCGCACGGGCCTGCGGCTCGTCGGTCACGTCCAGCGCGACCGCGAGCACCCGGTCGCCGTAGGCGGAGAGCGCCTTCTCCACGTCCCGGGGGTCGCGTGCCGTCGCCACGACGCGGTCGCCGCGTTCCAGCGCCTGACGTGCGATCTCCAGGCCGAATCCGCGGGCCGCGCCGGTGATGAACCATGTGATCATGACTGCCGGCCTCCTGGAGTCAGTGCGCGATGAGGTTCTGGCCGCCGTCGATGTCGTACGTCCCGCCGGTGAGCGCGTCGTTGCACATGATGTGGGTGGCCAGGGCGGCGACGTCCGCCGGGCCGACGACCCGCCGGATGGGCAGCTTGGCGCGCAGTTCCTCGCGCCGGGCCTCGAGTTGGTCACCCAGGAGCGACGCCGACAGGGCGGTGTCCACGAAGCCGGCGGCGACGAGGTTCACGCGGATCGGCGCCAGCTCGAGCGCCAGGTTCGCGGTGAGGGCGGGAAGGGCGGCGGTGAGCGCGGAGGTCACGGCCAGGCCGACGCCGGGGCGCCGGCCGCCGGTGCCGCCGATGAACAGCAGCGTGCCGCCGGGGCGGACCTTGTCGGCGCTGTAGAGCGCCACCGCCAAGGTCATGGCCAGACGTTCGCTGAAGTGGCGGCGTGCCTCCCCGAGGTCCATGTCGGCGAGCGGCATGTAGAAGGGGCTGCCGGCCGTGAGCAGCACGTGGTCGACCGTGCCGGGCAGGCCCTGGAAGAACTCCTCGAGACGGTCGGTGTCGGTGGCGTCGAAGGCCGCCGTGCTCAGGGGCCGGAGCTCGTCCGCGGCCTTCCGCAGCCGCTCGGGGTTGCGCCCGACCAGCACCACCTCGCCGCCACCGGCCCGTACGCGGCGCGCGGTCTCGAAGCCGATGCCCGCGCTGGCCCCGATCACCACGACGGTCTGGCCGGCGAGGTCAGGGGGGTCGTGCGACGCCTTGCCGTCCGTCATGGGCACCTCCGGTTTGGCCAGCCGTCCGTCCCGTCGGGTGGGGGTCAGACCAGCGGCTCGCCGCCGCGCAGCTGCGGGTAGAGCTGGCCGGGGCCGCCGGGCAGGGCCGCCTGGACCTTCCGGGTGACGTCGTCGGCGAGCACCTCGTCCGCTCCGGCCGCCACGCCGTCGAGGGTGGCGCGGGCCACCGCGGCGGGATCGGCCTTCGGACCGCTCACGGCGGCGGCCATCTCCGTCGCGAGGTAGCTGACGTGGAGCGCGGTGACCTGCGTGCCCTGCTCGGCGAGCGCCACCCGCAGGGCGTTGGTGATCGACCATTCGGCGGACTTGGCGGCGGCGTACCCGGCGGTGCGCGGGATGGAGACCCAGGACAGCACGGAGAGCACGTTGACGATCGCGCCGCCCCCGTTGCGCCCGAGGACCGGCGCGAACGCCCTGCTCATGGCGAGGGTGCCGAGGACGTGCGTCTCGAATTCCGTACGGAACGCGTCGAGGTCGGCGGTGAGGACGTTGGCACGGGTCGTCGAGCCCGCGTTGTTGATCAGGAACGTCACGTCCCCGGCCTGCTCGGCCGCGGCACGGACCGAATCCTGGTCGGTGATGTCCACCGCGATCGGGACGGCGCCGGGGACGGCGACCTTCGCGGGGTCGCGGGCTCCCGCGTAGACCTTGGCGGCCCCGGCCTCGAAGAGCGCCCGCACGAACTGCTCACCGAGCCCGCGGTTGGCTCCGGTGACGAGGGCAACGCACCCTTGGACCTTCATGGAGGCACCTTCCCGGCGTGGGGTCTCGGGGCTGGGACGCGCGCTCACGGCCCGCCACGGCAGCCCGTGGCCGTCCGTCCTGCCTCCTCGACCTTTTCGAACGCACCTCTTCGAACGTATATCGCCCGGGTTGCCGCCACCACCGGAAGGGCGGGCACCCCTTTGGCGGCGCTCATGATGCCGTGGCCGCCACGGTCCGGAAACTGGGGTTCGGCAGCGGAGTGTCGTGGAGGAGGTCGGCGTGGCGGGCGAGTCTCCCGGCGGTGCGGATCAGCAGGAGTCGTCGGGGCGGACGGCGGACCCGGACGAGGCGAACAGCGCGGTGGGGCCCTCCGTGCCCGCCGGCGAGGGCCGGACCCTGCTGGACGAGCTGACGAACCCTCCTCCGCCGCCCCCGCCCCCGCCACCGGTCGCGGAGGAGCGCACCCCCGTGAGCCCGGTGAGGCTCTGGCTTCCGGTGGTCGTGCTGCTGGCGCTGGTCTTCTGCGTGGTCCAGGCGCTGCGCCCGCTGCCGGCGCCCACGCTGAAGCTGACCGCGGCGCCCTCCTACACCTTCGGCGGCGACGGACCGTCGCTGCCGTGGCCCGCCGAGGGCCAAGCGGTCCTGGAAGCCGAAGGGCTGGGCCGGATCGGTACGTTCGGCGTGCAGCGGCCGGTGCCGATCGCGAGCGTCGCGAAGGTGATGACGGCCTACGTCATCCTGCGCGACCACCCCATCGGGGACGACGGCGAGGGCAAGACCGTCGAGGTCGACCGCAAGGCCGAGGACCAGTTCGGCAGCGGGCAGACGGAGGGGGAGTCCGTCGTCAAGGTCACCGCAGGGCAGAAGCTCAGCGAGTACGAGGCGCTGGAGGCCGTCATGCTGCCCTCGGCCAACAACATCGCCCGCCTGCTGGCCCGTTGGGACGCGGGGACGGAGGAGGCGTTCGTGAGGAAGATGAACGCCACCGCCAGGGAACTCGGGATGGACGACACGACGTACACCGACCCGAGCGGCCTGGAGGCGACCACCGTCAGCACCGCGAGCGACCAGGTCAAGCTGGCGCACGCGGCGATGAAGGACGAGGTCTTCGCGGAACTCGCCGCCAAGGCCCGGTACACGGACCTGAACGGCGACGTCCAGAGGAACGTCAACCAGCTCGTCGGCTCCGGCGGCGTCGTCGGCATCAAGACCGGCAGCAGCACCAAGGCGGGCGGCAACCTCCTCTTCGCGGCGGTCCGTGAGTTCGGCGGCACGCAGCAGCTCGTCATCGGAGCGATGCTGGGGCAGCACAAGGCCGACATCCTCGACACGGTGCTGGGCCGCAGCAACACCCTGCTCCAGGCCGCGCTGGGCGCCCTCGCCTCGGACACGGTGGTCAGGAAGGGTGAGGTCGTCGGCTACGTGGACGACGGCCTCGGCGGCCGCACCGAGGTCATGGCGGCCGAGGACGTCCAGGCGATCGGCTGGAGCGGACTGAAGGTCCGCCTCTCCCTGCACGCCCCCGAGAAGGGCGTCCCGCACGCGGCGCCGGCCGGCGCCCCCCTCGGCACCCTCACCGTCGGGGACGACGACAGCGCCGTCAAGGTCCCCGTCGCCCTCGGCCGCCACCTGTCCTCGCCGTCGATCGGCTCGAAGCTCACCCGCCTCGGCTGACGCGGGTCGGCGATCCCCCCGCCCAGGGCGGGTACCCCGGATCCTAGACGAGGTAGTCGGCGACCAGGTCCGCGAACTCCTGCTCGGTGAGCACCCTCGTGCCCAGTTCCTGGGCCTTGGCGAGCTTGGAGCCCGCGCCCTGGCCCGCGACGAGGATGGTGGTCTTCTTCGACACGCTGCCGGAGGAGGTGCCGCCGGCGTTGCTGACGAGCTCGTTCATCTCGTTGCGGTTCCTGCCGGCGAGGGGCCCGTTCATGCCGCCCGTGATGACGACGACCTGACCGTCCAGGGGTTTGGCCTCGCCTGGCGTGGCGGCGGCGGCCGGCGCCACGGGCTCGGTCATGGTGACGCCCGCGGCGACGAGCTTGTCGATGACGGGTCCCATGGCCGCGATGTGGGCCGCGATCTTGGGGGCGTTGGCCGCCGGGAGCTTGTGCACCGCGGCCAGGGCGTCGGCGTCGGCGGCGCGTATCGCGTCCATCGTGCCGAAGTGGCGGGCGATCTCCCGTGACAGCGTACGGCCGGTGCGGACGATGCCGAGCGCGCAGAACACCCGGTTGAGGGGCTTGGCCCTGGCCGCCTCGATCTGCGCCACCACGGTGTCGGCGCGCTTCTCGCTGCGGGTCGCGTCGACCAGTTGCCCACGTGTGAGGCCGAACAGGTCGGCCACGTCGGCGACCGCGCCGCCGTCGACGAGGGCCTCCAGGTAGGTGATGCCGAGACCGTCGATGTCCAGCTGGTCGCGGCCCACGGCGTACCGCAGCGCGGCGAGCAGCCCGCATCCGCCGCCAGCGCCGCCCGCGCACTCCCACCGTTCGCCGGAGGTGTCGATCTCGCCGCCGCACGTCGGGCACGACTCGGGGAACACCACGGGCGTCTCGTCGCCCGTGCGCAGTTCCACCACGGGTGCCTCGATGCGGGGGATGATGTCGCCGGCCTTCCACACCATGACGGTGTCGCCGATCATCATGCCGCTGTCGCGGATGAACTTCGGGTTGTGCAGCGTCGCGTACCTGACGACGCTGCCGTCGACCTCGACCGGCTCCAGCACGGCCCGCGGCGCGATGATGCCGGTGCGTCCGACGTTCCACTCCACCGCGAGGAGCTTCGACTGCCGTACGGCGGCGGCGAGTTTGTACGCCGTCGCCCAGTGCGGGTGGCGGGTGGCGAACCCGGCCTTCTCCTGCTCGGCGACCGCATCGGCCTTGATGACGACGCCGTCGATGCCGAACGGCAGCTCCGCGCGCAGCCCGGCGATCTCGTCGACGCGGCGCTGCACCTCCTCCACCGTGCTGCAGACGCGCGGCCCGGCCGGTGTCGCGGCCGTGGTCTGCACCCCGGCGGCGGCGACCGCCTCCATCATCTCCGTGTGCGTGTCAGCGGGCAGGCCGACTACGCCGTACGCGTAGAAGGTCGTCTCGATCACGTAGGGGCGGTCCTTGGCGCGCAGCGTCCCGGCCGTGCCGTTGCGCGGGTTGGAGAAGACCTTCGCCCCGTGGGCCGTGCGTATGGCGTTGGCCGCCGCGAACTGCTCCCGGGTGAGCAGGACTTCCCCGCGCACCTCGAAGGTGGCCGGTGAGTTCAGCTCCAGGGGCAGGCCCACGATCGACCCGATCGCATGGGAGACGTCCTCGCCGGTGGTGCCGTCGCCCCGGGTGACGAGCTGTGTCAGGCGCCCGTCCACGTACCGGGCGGCGATGGCCGCGCCGTCCAGCTTGGGCTCGGTGACGTAGCCGCCCTGAACCGGCGCGCCCAGCCGGCGGGCGACGGACGCGTCCCACTTCACCAGTTCCTCGGGGCTGAACACATTGTCGAGGGACAACATGGGAACGGTGTGGGCGACATCGCCCGCCGGGGCGGCGCCACCGCCCACCTTGCCCGTGGGGGAGTCCTCCCGGACGTCCTCGGGGTGGTCCAGCTCGTAGTCGCGGATGCGCCCGGCCAGCAGGTCGTACGCGGCGTCGTCGAGCGGGCTCGTCCCGTCGGCGTAGTAGGCGGCGCACGCCTGCAGGGCCGTGTCGACGGCGGAGCGGTAGTCCTCACGGGACATCAGCGGGGCAGCGATCACTGTCGTCATGTGCCGCATCTTGGTGCACGGGTCTGACAGTGAGCCGGTCAAGCGGCCCCGGGCGGGCCGGGCCCGTCAGCGGCTGCCGGCGGGCCACGGCTGCCCGTCCGGGCGCATGAGCGCGGGCCGGCCCGCCGCTACGAAGTCCCCGTACTCGTCCTGCACGATGCCTTGGTTGACCCAGCGCGACCGCAGCGCACCCGTGCGCTCCTCAGCGGTCACCAGCGCGGCCAGCGGATCGTCGGCGGTGCCGACGAGGCGGCCGAACGCCTCCTCCTCCGCTTCCGGGTCGAGCGGCGGAAACTCGACCAGGTCCATGAAGGTCGCGTGCCCGACGTCCTCGAGGTCGTGGACGTGGACCTCGTACACCGCTTTCGCCGGCCGGACCTCGACGACCCTGACGCCAGGGCGCTCGGGCGCACCGATCGGCCCGAGGAACTGTTCCACCGGACGGCCCCGTCTCAGGGCCCCGACAGCGAAGGACTCCGCCAAGTAGCGCACACGCGCATCGTACGGTGCTCAGGCGGGCTCCTTGCCGATGCCGCCGGACGCCTTGCACAGCAGCCGGGCGGCCCCGTCGGCGAGTTCGCGGACGACGTCGAGGGCCGACTCGATGCGGGAGACCGTGCCGACCGCCTCGCCCGCGTAGAGGGCCATCGCGTCCAGATGCCCGGTCGTGGTCCGGAGCGGGCAGAACGGGCTGGACGCCGGGACGGGTACGGGCACGCCGCCCAGTACCGCCTCGCCGGCGATGTCGGTGTCCAGGGCGCGTGCGCGCTCGACGCACTCCGACAGGACGCGGTGCGGCGCGTCCGGCCATCCGGTCGAGAACTGCGTCGTCAGCACGGTGTCGCCGGCACCCGCCCTGATCAGGGCCTCCTTGTACCGCGGGTGCGCATCGGACTCGTGCGTGGCGACGAACCGCGTGCCGATACGGGCCGCGTGCGCCCCGGCGGCCAGCACCGCGGCGAGGGACCGCGCGGTGCCGATGCCGCCCGCCGCGACGACGGGGACGTCGACCGCGTCGAGCACCTCGTCGAGGAGCGGGAGCAGGGGCCGTACCCCGCGCACGTGACCGCCCGCCTCCCTGCCCTGGACGACGACGAAGTCGCACCCGGCGTCGGCCGCGGCCCGGGCCTCCTCGACCGAACCCACCTGCCAGGCGGCCAGCGCCCCGCCGCGCTTGGCACGGGTGACCAGGCGGGGGACGGGATCCGCGTAGAAGAACTCGACGACCGGCATCCGCTCCGCGGCGACGTCGACGCACGCCTCGTCCTCGAGCAGCGGCAGGATGAAGTTGACCCCCACAGGGCGGGAGGTGCGCCGCCGTACCGCGTCGAGCAGGTCGGTGAGCACGGGCGGTGGCACCATCGGGTAGCCCACCATGCCGAGCGCCCCTGCCGCGGACACCGCGTCGGCGAGGTCCAGCCCGCTCACCCAGCCCATGCCGGCCAGCTGGATCGGCACGTCGCAGCCGACGAGGTCGGTGAACGGGGTGCGCAGCGGGATGGGTACGGTCGCCATGTGCTGATGCAAGCGCCCGCCGTCGCGCTGTCGCCGCTGCGACGCGTCACGCGGGCGGAGCGTCACCCCGACGGCCGATGCCCCGCCTCGACGGGGTGACGCCGGATGAAGTCGAGGACGGTCCACGCGACGAGGGAGGGGTCCTCCAGGGGCATCGCGTGGCTGACGCCCAGGAGCGTCACCTGCCGGGCCCGGGCGAGCCGTCCGGCCAGCGCGCGGTTCCGAGCCCGGTAGGGGCTGTTGAGGCGCTCCCCCTCGCCGCCCGCCACCAGGAGCACCGGCTGCGGCAGGCCGTCGAGGCCGGCGGCGTCGGCGTCCCACGCGGCGAACGCCGCGCGCTCGTGGTCGAAGAAGTACCTGCCGCTGAGCACCGACCTCCTGAAGCCCTCCGTGCCGAGCGCACGGGTCATGACGCCCAGGTAGCCGGGGGCGCACACGCTCCCCGGGAAGAAGCCGTAGGCCCGCGCCAGGTCGCCCTCCTCCGCGGCGGCGACGGCCCTGCGCATGGCGTCGCTCTCCGGCTCGTCGGGGGCGTACGGGAACGCCGGTTCCAGCAGCACCATCGACCAGACGAGCTCCGGGTACGCGGCGGCCAGTTGCAGGGTGATGGTGCCGCCGGTCGAGTGGCCGACCACGTGCGCCTGCCCGATCCCCCGGGCGTGGAGCACCTCCGCGAGGTGCCGGGCGTGGTCGGTGACGCCCAGCCGGCCGCTCAGGTCCCGGCTCCGGCCGTACCCGGCGCGATGGGTGCGTACGACCCGCAAGCCGGGGAGCAGCCCGGCGAGCGGTGCGAACCAGTCGGCGCCGAAGGAGGCGTGGACGAGCAGTACCGCCTCGCCGTCCCCCTCGTCCCAGAAGGCGATGTCGGCGTCCGGTGTCACGATGTGCTGCTCCGCTCGCATGGGCATTCGCCTCGGAGTGGGTGCCGTCCGTGCTGGTATGTGGTGGTTTGTGCAACTTCACGCGAGGCGATGCTGTTCCCGGCGGGGTGATTCCCCGTGCCGGTCACCCTGTGGATCGGCCGCTTCGCGGTGAGTGCCGTGCTCGCAGGGTGCCGGGCAGCCGTGACGTCGCCGTGCGCTCCGGTCACCCGATGCGATGCTGGACAGCGTGGGTCATCACCGGTGGAGATGACCGCCCGGTTCGGGCCACGGGAAAGGGACGGCGGCGGTTCGCATGGACCTACGGCAGATGGAAGTGGTGGTCGCGGTCGCCGAGGAGGGCGGGTTCACGGCGGCGGCGCAGCGGCTGCACGTGGTGCAGTCCGCGGTGTCCGGCACGGTGCGGGCGCTGGAGAAGGAACTGGGCAGCGCCTTGTTCGACCGGACCACGCACCACGTGTCGCTGACCCCGGCGGGGGAGGCGTTCGTGCCCGCCGCCCGTGCGGCGCTCCGCGCGGCCGAGGAGGCGCGAGCGGTGGTCGACGCCGTACGGGGTGAGGTGCGCGGACGCGTGACGGTCGCCATCATGCAGGGCGTCTGGGCCGGCCTGCACCGCGCCCTGGCGGGGCTGCGCGCGGAGCACCCCGGCGTGAGCGTACGTCTGCAGCAGGCACCGGTGGCCAACGTCCGGCAGGCGCTGAGCGAGGGCACGGTGGACCTCGGCGTGGTGGCGCTCGACCGGCAGCAGCAACGGGGGCTGGTGACCCGTCTGCTGTCGCGCGAGGAGATGCTGCTGGTGTCCTCGCCGACGCGTGCCTTCGCCGAGGAGGACCTGGTGCGCCTCGACGAGATCTCCGGCATGCCCTTCGTGGACTTCCTGCCCGGCTGGGCCATTCGCTACTCGGTGGACCGGGCCTTCCGGGCCGCCGCCGTGGAGCGGTCCACGGTGTTCGAGGTGAACGACATCGTGGCGGCGTCCGAGCTGGTCCGGCACGACCTCGGGGTGTGCATCATGCCGGCGTCGATCGCGGCCCGGTTCCCGGACCTCTCCGTACGCCGGTTCGTGCAGCACGCCCCCGCCTGGAAGGTCATGGTGGTCCGCCGCCGGGGGGACATGTCGCCCGCGGTCGAGGCGCTGCTGCGGCACATCACCCCCCGGACGGCGGCGGAGACGACGGGATGAGCACGGTGGGGCCCGCCGACCAGGGGCGTCACCGGATCACGGCCGGCGCGTCCGTGGCCGCGGTGTCCTTGCGGGCGGGGCGGCGCTCCGTCGCCCAGTAGGCGAGGGAGATCAGCGGCAGAGCGGCACCGAGGACGCTCACCGCCGTCCGGCCGCCGGCGTGGTAGGCGAGCGACCCGAGCCGGGAGCCGAGTGCGCCACCCGCGAAGAAGGGCGCCATGAAGGCGCTGTTGAGCCGTGACCGGGCGCCCGCGTCGAGCTGAATCATGATGCCGGTCATCTCGAACAGAGATGGTGGCAAGTGCAGTCCGACCCGGTGGGCCACTGAACGGGTGCGAGGCCGTGTCGTCAAATTGCCGCCTGCCCCGCGACGCTCCCCCAGCCGGCGCTGGGAGGTGCCCCCAGGCACGGCACTCCCCCAGCCTTCGGCCCGGGGGAGTTGTCGAATCGTCCGAGTAGCCCACTACGAGGACGACTCTCCGCCTTGCGATGCACCGCACCTGGGGGCACGCCCAGCGGAGCTGGGGGAGCTCCTTTGACGACACGACCTAGTGCCACAACTGCCGGGAGCCGATTGATTCCGCTGCCTCGTGCGCGGTGAGGGCGAGCCGCCCTCCGTCGTGCACCTCGGTGACGCCGACCAGGAGCGTGCCGTTCGCGTCGAGGCGCAGGGTGAAGACCGGGTCGAGGGCCATCAGGAAGTCGAACCCCTCCTTCTCGTCCCCCGAGGGAGGGCCGGCGAGTGTCGCCCGGCAGGTCCAGGTGGAGCCGGCGACCTCGATCTCGACGTGCACCTCGAACGAGCCCAGGCACGTCGACCGGTTGGCCCACCACTCGAGCGTCGCCGCCCCCGCGTAGCTGTCCACGGTCCGAGTATCCAGCCTTGGTGCTTCGTGACGGTCCGTCGGTCGTCAGGGAACCGGAACGCGCTCTACCGGCGGACCGCCGAGATCAGTCCGCCGGGCCGTTCCTCGCCCTGCGGCGGGGTGCCGATCGGGCGGCCGTAGGCGGCAGCGCGCTCGCGCAGGGTGTGGCTGCCGGCCTCCCAGCCGTGCCCGGCCAGCCAGCCCACCGGGTCGTCGGGCATCTCCGAGACCCACATGGACGCCGCCGATCCCGGCACGGCGTCCGCGCCGAAGCGCTCGATCACGCCACGCGAGCCCAACGTCAGCCCCATCCGACTGCCTGGCGCCGACTGCGCGCTGATCCGGGCCAGCAGCAGCTCCACCGCGTCCTCGGGTAGATAGATCAGCAGTCCCTCGGCGATCCACACGGTCGGCAGGGCCGGGTCGTGCCCTGCGGCGGCCAGCGCACCCGGCCAGTCCTCACGCAGATCCACCGCGACGGTGATCCGCTCGCAGCGTGCGACGGCCCGCTCCTGGCGCAGCACCGAAGCCTTGAAGTCCAGTGGCGCGGCGGTGTCGACCTCGAACAGCCGGGTGCCCTCGGGCCAGTCCATCCGGAAGGCCCGGCTGTCCATGCCGGCGCCGAGCAGCACGACCTGCCGGACCCCGGACGCGGAGGCCTGCTGCAACAGGTCGTCGAGGAACTTCGTCCTGATGACGATGGAGAACGACACGGCCAGCCGGCGGCGTCGCGCGGTCTCGTCACCGGGCGGTGGCGAGGAGGGCCACAGGCCGCCGGCGGTGGAGAAGGCCTGTGCCAGTGGGTCCCGGAACAGCGCGTTCTCCCGTTCGGTCTCCAGCGCGCGCACCCTGGCCACCCCCACAGCCGTGGCCCACACTCCCGACGGCTGGACCCGCTCCTGCTCATCAGTCACCGCGCCAGCCTAATCACCGCGGTCCAGGGCCGGTGGCGGGGGCTGATCGCGTACGGGCAGCCCACCTCGTGACAGCTCGAGGCTAGGATCGGCCTGCCACGCGGACCGAGGACAGGTGGGGATGGGACATGGCCGGCCGGGTCACGGCGGTGAGCCGCCACGCGACGTACGCCTTCAGCAAGCCCAACCGTGACTCCGTCACGCTGCTCGCCGGGCTCGGCGTCGAAGGGGACGTCCACGCGGGCGAGACGATCCGCCACCAGTTCCGGATGACCTACGAGCCCGACCTGCCGAACCTGCGCCAGGTCCACCTGATGCACGAGGAACTCTTCGACGAGCTCGCGCTCAAGGGCTTCGACATCTCGGCCGGCCGGCTCGGCGAGAACATCACCACCCGCGGCGTGGACCTGCTGGGCCTGCCCACCGGCACCCTGCTGCACCTCGGCGACGAGGCCGTGGTGGAGGTGACGGGGCTGCGCAACCCCTGCTCGAAGATCAACGACTTCCGCAAGGGCCTGCTCGGCGAGATGTTCGCCCTGGACCCGGTGTCGGGGGAGTTCACCTTCAAGTCCGGCGTCATGGGCGTGGTCCTCCGCGGCGGAGTCGTCCGCCCCCAGGACCCCGTCGAGGCCGAACTCCCGCCCACCCCGCACCGGCCCCTGGAGCGCGTCTAGCGCCGTGGGAGTGCCGGGCCCGGCGGTGCGCCCTGCTCGGCGCAGCAGGCCACGCCCAGGCGGATCAGGCTCGTGCGCATCCTGTGGGCGCCCAGTTCGGGGAGGAGGGCGCCGACGTGGTCCGCGGACAGGGCGGCGAGGAGGGTGTGGGCGAGGGTGGGCGGGTCGGGCGTGGTGGCGAGCAGGGTCGTCAGGTGGTCGTGCCAGAAGCGGTAGGCGGCGGTGCGGTGGCGCGCGCCCGGGTGCGCCGTCTGGGAGGCGCGGAGGAGGTCCAGGTGCCCGGCCACGTGGTCGAAGTAGGCGGTGACGAACGCCGCGAGGCGGTCCTCGGCCGGGGCTCCGGGGCCGAGTGGGGGCGGGCCGTCGAGGACGGCTTCCCGCAGTTCGCGTTCGCGGGCGGCCAGGAGCGCGGAGGCCAGTCCGGACCGGTCGCCGAAGCGGCGGTACACGGTGCCCTTGCCGACGCCCGCCGCGACGGCGACCCGGTCCATGGAGACGCCGTCCGCGCCGTGTTCGGCGAAGAGACGGGCGGCTGCCTTGAGTATCGCGGCGCGGTTGCGCGCGGCGTCCACCCGCTCCCTGAGCGGCGGGTCGTGGTCGTGCCTCACGTACGGACTCCTGGCCGAAGCATGTTGTGACGTCGGGCCCGATGCTGGCAGGCCGGAGTCGCCCCGGGCATCGGGAGAATTCCCGAATGCGGGATCCGTCAGGGGGAGGACGGGAGCCCGTGGCGGTGCGCCATCGCCGCGGCCTCGGTGCGGCTGGAGGCGCCCAGCTTGGCCAGGATGCTGGAGACGTGCGTGCTCGTCGTCTTCTGCGAGATGTGGAGCTCTTCGGAGATCCGGCGGTTGCTGTACCCCCTCGCGACCAGCCCCAGCACCTCCGACTCGCGCGGGGTGAGCCCGAAGGGCGTCGCCGGTTCCGCCGCGGTGGCGGCGGTCGCGGGCGGGGCCTGTTCGTCCGCCGGGCGCGTGCCGGCCCGGCGCGTCACCGCTTCGACGTCCGCGAGGAGCAGGCCCGCCCCGAGGCCGGTGGCGATGCGCCGTGCCCGGCCGAGCCGGTCGAGTGCCGCGGCGCGGTGCCGGTGGGTGGTGAGCAGGGCGCGTCCCTCGCCGAGGAGTGCCGCCGCCGTCTCGTAGGGACGCTCGGCCGCCGTGAAGTCGGCCACGGCCTTCGACCACAGGGCCGGGTCGTCGGCTCCCTCGGCGCGTCCCAACTCCGCGTGGAGCAGCCGCTCGTACGCCGCCCAGACGGGGAAGACGACGTCGAGCCGGCCGGCGGCGCGGCGTACCGCGGCGAGGACCTCGGCCGAGGCCCCGCCGAGGGCGGCGGACCGACGGGCCTCGGCCTCGACCGCCGCCGCGGTGCGCAGCAGTGGCAGCGACCAGCGGACGGGTCCGGTCGTCAGGCCCGCGGCGTCGGCCCGCAGGAACTCGGCCCGGGCGTCCGCGAGACGGCCCTGGGCGGCCGCGATCTCCATCGTGCAGTGGCTGAGGGCGACGAGGAGCTCGGCCCGCAGCCGCTCGGTGCCGCGCAGTCGCTCGGCGAGCGCCAACTGCCGGGCGGCCCCGTCCGCGTCACCGCGGTGGAGCAGGTGGTACGCGCGGCGGGCCGCGAACGTCCAGCGCGGCAGGTGCGACCGGGCGACCGAGGCGGCCTCGTCGAGGGCCGCCTCGGACTCCGCCCAACGGCCCAGGGAGAAGAGGCTGATCGCCCTGTTGGAGTGCACCCATGCTTCGTGGTCGGCCAGCCCAAGCGAGCGGCACAGCGCGATGCCGTGGTCCGCGGCCGCGACGGCCTCCTCGGAACGGCCCATGCCCTCCAGGATCGACGGCAGGTTCTGGTTCGCCCGCCCGGCGATGCCGAGTTCGCCCAGTTCCTCCGCCCGCCGTCTGACCTCGTACAGCTCGGTGATGCCGGCGCCCTCGCGGTCGGTCCCGGCGTCCAGCAGGCACCTGGTCATGCGGGCGTGCAGTTCCAGTGCCTCGGCGCCCACGGAGGCCGCGTACCGCACGGCCTCGTCGGTGGCGGCCCGGTGGTCCGTACCGGGGCGGTGGACGGCGCTCCAGTTGGCGATGTGGACCAGGACGTCGGCGTGCACCGGCGACGGGGCCAGCCCGTCGACCAGTTTCCGCGCCGTCTCGAGGTCCTGCCATCCGTCGCCGCGGTTCAGCCCCTGGATCAGCCGGGACCGCTGGGTGCGGAACCACGCGGCGCGCAGCCGGTGCGGCTCGTCCTCCGGCGGAAGGCCCTCCAGGGCGGCGTCGGCCAGGCGCAGTGCCGTGTCGAGGCTGCCGCTGTGCAGCGCGGCGACGGTGGCGGTCGCGAGCAGCTCCAGGCGGAGGCGTCCGTTCCCGTCGAGCCGGGGCGCGGCGGGCCCGGTCCCGTCGAGCCCGGGCCCCGCGTGCCCGGCGCCACCGCGCGGGTACGTCTGCGGGCAGCGCGGGGCGGGCAGGGCCGCACGGGCCTCGTCCGGGACCCGGTCCCACAGCTGGAGCGCCCGTTCCAGGTGCCACAGCTGCTCGGCGTAGGCGTAGCAGTGACGCGCTTCCTCGGCCGCCGCGACGCTCATCCGCAGGGCCTTCACGGAGTCCTGCGCGGCGTGCCAGTGGCGGGCCAGACGGCAGGACAGTTCCACGGCGGGCACGAGCGTGGGGTCGGCCTCCAGCGCCTGCGCGTACCGGCGGTTGATCAGCGCGCGTTCGCCCGGCAGCAGGGTCTCGCTGACGGTCTCGCGCACCAGCGAGTGCCGGAACCGGTAGTCCGCGCCGCCCGGTTCGGGGACGAGGACGTGGGCGAGGACGGCCGCGCGCAGTCCCTCGATCAGCTCGTCCTCGGGCAGCCCCGCCACCTCCCGCAGCAGTGCGTACCCGGTCACCGTCCCGCCCTCGGCGGCCGTGCGCAGGATGCGCCGGCTGGTCTCCGGCAACGCCTCCAGCCTGGTCAGCAGCACGTCGTGGAGCTCCTGGAGGTCGTGGAGCCCCGGGCCCGGTCGCTCCCGGCCGGCGCCGGCGAGCTCCTCGACGAAGAAGGCGTTGCCGTCGGAGCGGGCGAAGACGTCGTCGAGGACCGCCGGGTCCGGTGGCGCCCCGAGGATGCCGGTGAGCTGTCCGCCGACCTCGCCCCGGGTGAACCGGGGGAGCGCCACACGGCGTACGGATCTGAGCCGGCCCAGCTCCGCGAGCAGCGGGCGCAGCGGGTGCCGGGGGTCGACGTCGTCGGACCGGTAGGTCCCCACGAGCAGCAGCCTGCCGCGGCGCCTGGTGCGGAACAGGTAACCCAGCAGGTTGCGGGTGGAGGCGTCGGCCCAGTGCAGGTCCTCGATGACGAGCACGACCAGGCGGTCCGAGGCGAGGCGCTCCAGGACGCGGATGGTGAGCTCGAACAGCCGCGTCACGTCGTCGTCCCGGTGGTCGACGGGCGTCACGCCGCCCGGGTCGGGCAGGATCCGGGCGAGGAGGTCCTCATGGCCCGCGCTCGCCGCGCGCACCTCGTCGGGCAGTCGCTGCCACAGCACGCGCAGGGCCTCGGAGAACGCGGCGAAGGGCAGGCCGTCGCCGCCGACCTCGACGCAGCCACCGACCGCCGCGACGGCCGCCCTCGGCTCCAGCGACCGCAGGAGCTCCCCGACCAGCCTCGTCTTGCCCACTCCGGCCTCGCCCCGGACGAGGACGGCCTGGGGGTCGCCGCCGTCCGCGGCCCCGGCGGCCCGCAGCAGCTCGGCCAGCTCGGCCTCGCGGCCCACGAAGACGGGGCTGACGCGGGTCTGTGCCGGGAGGGATGCGCTCATCCGAGGGGACCTGTGGGGACCTGTGGGTGGTGACCACCGGGTACCGGGGGCGGCGTGCCCCGTCGTGGTCATGCGGACAATTCTCGCCGAAGGGTAGCAACGTACGGGTCCTTCCCCGCCCGTGGGGCCGGGAGCGACCCCCGTGGCGAGCCCCCGACCGGCTCGACCACGGGGTGCTGCGTTCGCGGGCGGGGGTCCCCGCGAATCCGCGGCTCCGACGGACCGCCGGGGTGGAGCCCTTCCGATGCTGGCGCAGCCGGGCTCTCCCGGGCATCGGGAGAACTCCCGACCGCCCTCCGGCGTCTGCCGGGCGGCCGTGCGGCGCGGACTCCGCCGCGGGATCGGGAATTCTCCCGATGTGCGCAGGCCGCTGCCGCTGACAGCATCCGAAGCTCCCTTCCGCGATCACCCCACCAATCGAGGCTCCAGCAGTGGCAGCAGTACCGACAGTCAGCGAGACCATGGCCGATGTGCGCGACATGTTCATGGCGCACACGATGATGCGCCGGGAGTTCCGCCTGCTCCCGCAACTCGTCCGGGACGTGGAGGCCGGTGACACCCGGCGCGCCGGGATCGTGGCGGACCATGCCGACAAGGTGTGCCTGATCCTGCACCTGCACCACGAGGGCGAGGACAAGGTGGTGTGGCCGCGCCTCCTGGAGCGCGGCGGTGAGCGGACCGCGGCCATCGTGCCCACGATGGAGGCGCAGCACCACGGCATCGACACCGCCCTCAGCGGGGTGACCGCGCTCCTGGCGGGGTGGCGCTCCACCGCCCAGGACGGCGAGGCCCTCGCCGCGGCCCTCGAAGAACTGCTGAGCCGGCTCCTGGAGCACATGGCCCTGGAGGAGAAGGAGATCCTCCCGCTGGCCGAGGAGTTCATCACCGCGGCGGAGTGGGCGGAGCTCGGTGAGCACGGCATGGCCAACAGCCCGAAGAAGGATTTGCCGCTGGCCTTCGGCATGGTGATGTACGAGGGCGACCCCGAGGTGATCAAGGCGGTCCTCTCGCACGCCCCGCTGGCGCCCCGGCTGGTCATGCCGCTGCTGGCCCCGCGCCTGTACGCCTCGCACGCCAAGCGCGTGTACGGGACGCCGACCCCGCCCCGCGTCGGGGCCTGACCCGGTCACCGTCGGGCGGGGCGTACGCGGTACGCCCCGCCACGGCGTCGGCCGCCCGGCCCCGGCCCCCGGCTTCAGGCGCCCGCGGGGAAGGCGTGCCTCCTGCCCCCGGTCACGGCCGCGGCGGCGGCGACCAGGAGGGCCAGCGCCGCCCAGGTGATCGACGCGGTCCCCAGGTCCGCGACCAGGAGGCCACCGATGAGGCCGCCCAGGGCGATGGACGAGGAGAAGACCGTGATCGTGATCGACTGCGCGACGTCGGCGGCCGCCCCCGTCGCGTTGATCGCGGCGCCGATGAACAGGCTCGGGGAGCTGCCGAAGGCGAAGCCCCACGCCGCGACGGCGACGTAGACCAGCGCGGGCACGCCGGAGCACACCGCGAGCACGAGCACGGTGAGCGCGAACAGCGCGGTGCTGCCCACGACGAGCCTGCGCAGGTGCCGGTCGATGTGGGTGCCGACGACGAGGACGCTCAGGATGGACGTGACGCCGAAGGCGAACAGCACCCATCCCGCCTGGCCGCCCATGCCCAGGTACCCGAGGAAGTCGGTGACGTAGGTGTAGAGGATGTTGTGGGCGACCATGTACGTGGCGAGGGCGAACAGGATGGTGCGCAGCCCCGGCAGGCGCAGGACTTGCGGGACCGTGAAGCGTTCGTCGGCCGACCGGCCGGGCAGGTTCGGCAGCGTCGCCAGGATCCACACCATGGTCAGCGCGGTCAGGGCGGCGGACGCGTGGAAGGCGAGCCGCCACCCGCCGAGGGCGCCCAGCCAGGTGCCCAGCGGGACGCCCAGCGCCAGCGACACGGGGGTTCCGGCAAGGGCGATGGCGATGGCGCGGCCCTGGCGTCCCTCGGGGGCGAGCCGGGCGGCGTAACCGCCGAGGAGGGGCCAGACGAGCCCGGTGCCGAGGCCGGCGGCGAAGCGGATCACGAGGGTCTGCCCGTAGTCGTCGGACAGCGCCGTGAGGGCGTTGGCGACGGCGACCGTGCCGAGCGCGAGCTGCAGCACGTTCTTGCGGGGCCACCTCGCCATCGCCCGGGTCAGCGGGATCGCCCCGATCGCGGTGGCGAGGGCGTAGATGGTCACGGTCTGGCCGGTGAGCGAGACGCTCGTGTGGAGCGTGCCGCTGATCTGCGGCAGCAGGCCGGCGGGCAGGCACTCGGTGAGGATGCCGACGAACCCGCTGAGGAAGAGGCCGAAGAGGGCCTTCCCGGGGAGGCGGTCCCGTCCGCGCGCTGGGGTGGACGGACCTGTGGTGGTCGTTTCCGTCATTCTTCGTGGTCCATGGGCTGTGTGTGACCCGACGCCGCACGGGCGGACGGGTCGAGCGGCACGCGATCCGAAGCGGGAACGGAGGGCGTGTCCCCGGGATGGCGTGACCCCGGGTGGTCGTCTCCAGGGCTCGTTCAGGCTGCTCCGGCCGTACGGCGTCACCCAGAGCCCCGCTCTGCCCACGTCCCGGGTGAGTACCACCGGCAGGGACAGGTTCCGCCCGGCATCCGGCGTGATACTGGAGCGCATGGCCACCCACCCCGACCTCCGCACCGGCCCGGGAGACGGGCCGGACCCCGGTCCGGGACCCGGCGCCGGGCGGCACCTCGACGCGCGCTCGGAGCTCAACGAGTTCCTGCGCACCCGCAGGGCCCGGCTGAAGCCGGCCGACATCGGGCTCGCCGAGTACGGCCGGCGCCGGGTGCCGGGCCTGCGGCGCGAGGAGCTGGCACAGCTCGCCGGGGTGTCCGTGGCGTACTACACGCGCCTGGAGCAGGGCAACGGCCGCAACGTGTCCGTGGAGGTGCTGGGCGCGATCTCGCGGGCGCTCAGGCTCTCCGAGGCGGAGCACGCCCACCTGCTGCACCTGGCGAAGCCGAAGCGGCGCAAGCCGCGGCCCGCGCCCGAGCGCCGGCAGGTACGGCCGGAGCTCCGGGAACTGCTGTCGGCCCTGGAGGGCGTCCCCGCGTACGTGTGGGGCCGCCGCACCGACGTGCTGGCGTGGAACCGCTCGGCGTCCGCTCTCTTCGGCGACTGGGCGGAGCGCGCCCCCGAGGACCGGAACTGGGCCAGGATCACCTTCCTCGACCCGGCGGCCCGGCGGCTCTTCGCCGACTGGGAGTCCAAGGCCGCCGACGTGGTGGGCCAGCTGAGGATGGACGCCGGCCGGCACGTCGACGATCCGGCACTCGCGGCGCTGGTCGGGGAGCTCTCCATGAGGAGTGCGGACTTCCGCTCGCTGTGGGCCGCCCACGACGTCAAGCGGAAGTCGCACGGCGGGATGCGGCTGCTGCACCCGCTGGCGGGCGCGCTCACCCTCCGCTACGAGACCCTCGCGCTCCCCGGCGACGAGGAGCAGTCACTGTCGACCTACCACGCCGAGCCGGGTTCGGCGTCGGAGGAGGCGCTGCGTCTGCTGGCGAGCTGGGGCGCGGACGCCTCCCGGGACTGGTCGGCGGCCGTGCGGGGTTGATCCCGTCCCCGCGAGCGCTCCTTACAAGTGACCTTCCCGGCCTGCGCGTTGGGGTACGGCGAGCGGCAGGCGCGGTGTGGGCCAGGCCGGTTCCCATCGCCATGCCGCCCACGCGGCGGCCTCGCCGAACGGTCCGGAACGCTCCTCGAGCATCGCCAGCGCCTGTTCGCGGGCCGCGTCGACGGCCCGGTGCTCGGTGTCGGTGACGACGCCGAGCCTGCGGACGTGGGCGTACTCGTCCTCGTCCTTCCACTCCCAGCTGCTCAGGTCGGGGGCGACGAGCAGGTCCACGATGAGGTCGAAGGTGTCGAACCCGTCGGCGGTCCGGATCGTGGGGCGCTCGAAGTTCACGTACCAGTTCCGCAGCCCGGCCCCGGTGTAGAAGGCGTTGACGCTGAACCAGGCGGTGGGCGGCTTCCACATCCGCAGCTCGGTCTCCTGCCACCGCCCGGGCGTGAGCTCCCACCGTCCCGTGGCGAGGGCGTCGATCCCGTCGGTGCGCACCGTGCGGTCGCCGGTGGCGCGGGCCTGCGCGTAGGCGACGGGCCAGCGGGTCTGCGCGCCGGGAGCACAGGCGGTCACCAGGGCGGTGCCGGTGTCGGCGAGGACACGGAGCGCGTGCTCGCTCCACACACGGCCGCTGCGGTGCACATCGCGGCGCACGGCCGTACGGCCGGCCCGGTGGGTGTTCATCGCCTTCTCCTTCGACTCGTCCGCCGTGGGACAGCGTGCGTCCGGCGCCGTGTGCGTACGTCGCACGTGTCCAGGCCTCCGTTCGAGTGGCCGCCCCGCGGCCGTCCGACGCGGCACGCGACCCCGGGCCCGAACCTCGGCTTCACTCGGTGGTGCCCCCGCTTCCGGACCAGGATTGAACGGTGTGCCCCTGATGACGACCGGTTCCAGCGTACGCAACCGCAGGGCGACGGCCCCGCTGGAGGGGCGCGTGGCCGTCGTCACCGGCGCGGCCCGGGGAGTCGGGGAGGCGCTCGCCCTGCACCTGTCGTCAGCCGGCATGCGGGTCGCGCTGCTGGGCCGTGAGGAGGCGACCCTGCGTCAGGCGGCGGCCGCCCTGCCCCGCCCGAACATCTTCGTCGAGGCGGACGTCACCGACCGCCCGGCACTCGAAGACGCGGCCCGGCGGGTGGACGAGGAACTCGGCCCCGCCAGCGTGGTGGTGGCCAACGCGGGCATCGCCGCCGGCGGGCCCTTCGCCCACACCGAAGCCGAACTCTGGCAGCGCGTCATCGACGTCAACCTGGTGGGGGCCGCGAACACGGCCAGGGCCTTCCTGCCCCAGCTCACGCGGACCCGCGGCTACTTCCTGCAGATCGCCTCGACCGCCGCCTTCTCCGCCGCCCCGCTGATGAGCGCCTACTGCGCCTCCAAGGCCGGCGCCGAGTCCTTCGCCCAGGCCCTGCGCGGCGAGGTCGAGCCCGACGGCGTCACCGTCGGCATCGCCTACCTCCACTGGACCGGCACCGACATGATCGTCGATCTGGACGACCACCCCGTACTGCGCGCCCTGCGGAAGAACCAGCCGTCGTTCGCACGGCGCGTCCACTCGCCCGTCCAGGTCGCCGACTGGCTCGCCACGGGCATCGCACGTCGCGCACACCATGTGTACGCGCCACCGTGGCTGCGCTTCTGCCAGCCGCTGCGGCCGCTGTTCCCCCCGGTGGTCTCGTGGATGGCCCGGCGCGAGCTGCGGTCCCGTTCAGGTGCGGAACTGGGGTCCGCCACCGCCGTCATGGGGGCCGGTGGCCGCGCCGACTGGGACGCCTTCACGTCGCCCGTCGAGCCGCAGCGGCCGGAGCGCCCGCCGCGGTGAGGGCGCCGTTCCACCCGCCTACGGTGGAGGGCGTCGCCCCGTGAGCCCCTGCCACCGGTCCCGGGCGGCTTCCAGGCCCGCGAGTGCTCCGGCGAGTGCCGGGTCGCGGATCTGGCGGGCGGTCAGCATGCCCAGCCACCTGCGGGCGTCCTGAGCGGGACCGGTATCGGCGTGCGCCGCCTTGAGGGCGTCCTCCGCTTTCTTGACGGCCGTGGCGAGCTCCGTGCGGAACCTGTTCTCCTTGGCGACGGCGTTCTCGACGCGGACGCTGAAGCGGCGCACGCCGTCCTCGCCGTGCTCCCCGGGCGGGTAGGACTCCAGGTGCACCCCGTCCGGCCGCCTGAGGTAGAGGTGATGGCCCGTCGGGCTGTGCTCGAACCGCACCTGCAGGCCGTCCAGCTGCAGCACCTTCGTCTCCCGCCCGGATATGACCATCACGTGCGCGTGCAGGGACACTTTCCCGAGTGCCGCGACGAAGGCGCCCTTCCCGGGCCGGCGCAGCCGCGCGAGGTGCCGTTCGGCGTCGCCGACGCGACGCCGGTGGGCACGATCGGCCCGTGCCACCTGCGCCCGCGCCCTTGCCAGTTCGCGCCGCGCCCGGCGCCGCAGCTTGCGGACGGCCCGCCGGGCGCGGTCCAGGGCGTCCCTGTCGGCTTCATGACGGCCGGAGAGCGCGAATCTCCAGCCGCCGGGGTATCGGCGGAGCCGCCGCCCCGCTCCAGCGAGCACGAGGATCACGACGGTCAAGGTCATCCCCACTATGCCCACGCGCCCACCTCACCCAGTGACAGCCGCCGCCGCACTCATGCGCACGGGGTGGAGGAACCAGTCGAAGGTGTCGAATCTGATGCATATCGGAAGATATGCCCAGCAATGTCACGGCGAATGCGCGCGCGACGGCGGCATTTCCGGACGTGTCCGGCACCTCGGGTCCTGCGGGCTGACGCCGCATCGGGTCGGCCCGCGGGTGCCGTCAGGGAGGAAGCGCGATCGGGTCCTCCGGGCGCGCCCGCGGGCCGGGTCGTGCCTCTCAGGCGGCGTGATGGGCCAGTTCGGCGTGCGGGTCGGCCGCACCGGGGACGGGTGCGGGGTCCGCGTGGACCAAGGCGGCGGTCAGGCGGGGGACCGCGTGCAGCAGCGCGTGCTCGGCCGCGACAGCCGTGTGGTGGGCCTGACGCACGGTGAGGTTCCCGTCGACGACCACGGCGACCTCGGCGCGCAGCCGGTGCCCGATCCAGCGCAGGCGCAGCTCGCCCACCTCCCGGACCCCGGGCACCTCGCGCAGGGCGCGCTCGGCGTCGTCCACCAGCGCCGGGTCGACGGCGTCCATGACGCGGCGGAAGACCTCGCGCGCGGCGTCGCGGAGCACCAGCAGGATGGCCGCCGTGATGGCCAGGCCCACGATGGGGTCCGCCAGGCGCCAGCCCAGCGCGGCGCCCGCGGCGCCGAGCAGCACGGCCAGCGAGGTGAAGCCGTCGGTGCGGGCGTGGAGGCCGTCGGCGACGAGCGCGGCGGAGCCGATCTTGCGTCCGACGCGGATGCGGTAGCGGGCCACCCATTCGTTGCCGATGAAGCCGAGCACCGCCGCGACGGCCACGGCGGGCAGGTAGGCGACGTCCCGCGGGTGCAGGAGGCGGTCGACGGCGGTCCAGGCGGCGAAGCCCGCGGACGCGGTGATGGTGAGGACGATGACGATCCCGGCGAGGTCCTCGGCCCGGCCGTAGCCGTAGGTGAAGCGCCGCGTGGCGGCCCGCCGCCCGAGGACGAACGCGACGCCGAGCGGGAGGGCGGTGAGGGCGTCGGCCGCGTTGTGGACGGTGTCGCCCAGGAGGGCTACCGAACCGGACAGGACGACGACCACGGCCTGGGCGTTCGCGGTGACGCCGAGGACCGCGAGCGAGATCCACAGGGCCCGCATGCCTTCGGCGGAGGACTCCAGGGCCCTGTCCACCTTGTCGGCGGACTCGTGCGAGTGCGGGCGCAGGAGGTGTCCCAGCCGGTGGCGCAGGCGTGCCCGGCTCCGGGGGCCGTGGCCTGCCGAGCGGTCGTGGCCGTGGCCGTGCGGGTACCCGTGGTCGTGCCCGTGTTCCTGCCCGTGGCCGTGGTCGTGCTGAGGGTGCGTGTGCCGGCCGTTCATGGGACCGCCTCCGGGGAGTCGTGGGTGGACACGGGCTGAGCCTTCCCCCCATTATGTGCATATGAACGCACGCATGCACCTGTCACCTGCGCATGGTGCGCACCCGCGGGAACCGGGCACCGAGCACTACGTCCGCGGGGCCGAGCTCCTGAGCCTCCTCGCGGACCGCACCCGCCTCGCCCTGCTGCACACGCTGACCGGGGGCGAGGCGGACGTCTCCACGCTGACCGAGCGGGTCGGCGCCGCACGTCCCGCCGTCAGCCAGCACCTGGCCAAACTCCGGATCGCGGGCCTGGTCTCCTCCCGCAAGGAGGGCCGCAGGGTGATCTACGCACTCTCCGACGGCCATCTGCGCAGGCTCGTCGACGAGGTGCTCAACCTCGCGGATCACCATCTGAGCGGCAAACCGCCGCACGCCTGAGCGCGTTCCGGGATGTTCCATGGCGTAATGTGCGGCCTGTGCGAGGCCGCCACCGCGGAACGTGCCCGACGTTCCTCGTTGCGCTGCTGGCCGCATTCTGCTTCACCGTGGCCGGCTCGCCCGCGCACGCCCGCAGCTGCCCGCACCCGCACGTTCATCTGAAGAACGCGCAGGAGCGGCCGCACCCCGTCACTCCCCACCACCCCGGTGAGGACTGCTCCCCGGGCTCCGCCGAGCTCCCGGGGTCCCGCACCGGACCACGCGAGCACGGTACCGGCCCCGCGCAGACCGGCGCCGCCGAAGCGGCGCCCGGACAGGTGCCCGCCTCGCACAACACACCGGGGAGCGACCCGGCCCCCGACGCCCGCATAGCGACTGCGGCGCCGTCCGTCCTCTGCCTCTGGCGCATCTAGAAGACGCCCCCCGGACCGGCTGACGGTCCCTCACCCCTGCCCGTGTGCGCACCGGCGGTGGGTGAGCCGTGCACGGCACTCTTCCCGATTCCAGAAAGCGGACACCATGAACGAGCCCACCACCGGCCACGACCTCGCCTCCGCGGTCGGCGACACGCCCCTGCTGTGGATCTCCCACCCCCTCACCTCTCCCGGACGCGGCTTCTGGGCCAAGCTGGAAGGCGCCAACCCAGGCGCCATCGAGGACCGCTCCGCCCTCCACATGGTCGGCTGCGCACGCGAGCGCGGCGACCTCCTTCCCGGCGCGACTGTCGTGGCGTCCACCAGCGGCGCCTTCGGCCTGGGACTGGTGCTCGCCGGACGGGTCTTCGGCCACCCGGTCACGCTCGTGACCGATCCGGACCTGGAGCCGGACATGAAGCGCCTGCTGCGCTCACGCGGTGCCCGTCTCGACATCGTCCGCGACGCCCACCCCTACGAGGGCTGGCAGGAGGCCTGCCGCCGGCGCGTGACCGAACTCCTGGCGGCCGAACCGGGGGCCTGGTGCGCCGACCCGTACGACAACCCCGACAACGCCGACGCCTACACGCCCCTGGCGGCGGAACTGATCGAGCAACTGGGCCGGGTCGACGTCCTGGTCACCAGCGTCGGCACCGGCGGCCACTCGGCGGGCATCAGCCGCACGCTGCGCGCCGTCAACCCGGACCTGCACGTGATCGGGGTGGACACCGTCGGTTCGATCACCTTCGGCCGGCCCGTCAGGCCCCGTCTCGTCCGGGGCCTGGGCAGCAGCATCCACTCGCGCAACGTGGCGTACGAGCAGTTCACCGAGGTGCACTGGGTCGCCGCGGCCGAGGCCGTGCACACCTGCCGTGCCCTGGCCCGCTCCCACTACGCGTCGGGCGGCTGGAGCGTCGGTGCCGTCGCCCTCGTCGCCGGATGGGCGGCCCGCACCTACTCCGCCGAGGCACGCATCGTGGCCGTGTTCCCCGACGGGCCGCACCGCTACCTCTCCACGATCTACGACGACGACTACTGCCGGGACCGCGGGCTGCTCGGTACCGCCCCCGCCACGGAGCCCACGGAGGTCGCCTCGCCCACCGACGGTGAGGCGGCGGGCTGGACCCGCTGCCGCACGGTGACGAACCCCGTGGCGTCGCTCATCGCCCCGCCGGCGCACCCCGTGGAGGCGCCCGAGTCCGTGTGAGGCGGTGCCGCCGCAAGGGCGGCCGTGTTCGCCGTGCCGCCGGCACGGCGAACACGGCTGTCGCACGGCGATGACATTCGGTTGCCGCCCTGTGACAGGAGTCCGCAACTGGCCGGGCGTGAGGTGACGTCTTCCGGGGCCGGGACACGAGGTCGGAGTGCCCCTCCGGCCCGCCGCGCCACCATCGGAGGACCCAACAGTGATGCGTTCACCTCTGGCAATCGTCGGCCTGGTGCTCCTCGCCGCGACTGCGACCGCCTGCGGCTCGTCGGACACCGGCGCGAAGGCGGCCCCCGCGCAGTCCGGCCCTGCTTCCGCTGCCAAGGGGAAGGAAGCGGCCTCGGGCGGATCGCCGGAGGACGGCAAGGAGGTCGATGCCTGCACCCTGCTCAAGCCCGAGGAGGTCACCCCGCTCATCGGCGAGAACGACGGCGGGCACCCCGACGCCGGTGTGGGGGAGAGCGTCTGCACCTGGGAGAACCCCGACACCTACCACTCCGTCACCCTGAGCATCGGCTCCCCGAAGACGGCCGGCTCGGAGGACGTCGACAACTCGATGATGACCGCGTTCACCGTCGACGACCGCCTGTGCACGATCCAGGTCGTCACCCTAAAGCGGGACGCCGACAAGAAGTCCGAGGCCAAGCTCATCGACCTCGTCCGCGCGAGAGTGTGACGGGGCGGCGGCCGTGTGCCTGACGCGTCGGCATCAATGCCCCCGCGCCACGCCCCCGCGGGTCCTGGAGGCTGCTCCGAGGCCCGCGGGGCGCCCGGACGCGGCCGGGTTGCCGCTGGTGCGCCGGACACTGGCGTCGGACCCATGGACGCACCGATGCGGTTCACGCTGACCGAGCACTCGGCCACCTACTGGTCGGCCGCACGCGCCCGGTGACCGCCGCCGCAGAGGCGGGTGCCCTCACCCGACGCGGCTGAGGGCCTACGGGAGCATGATCGTCCTGGAGCGCCGGATGACCTGCTCGGCGCGGGCGCCCATGTCCTCGTCGACCGGCGGCGGTGCCTCGCCGGGGCGGGCGGGTGTGCTGTGGTCCAGCATCAGCTGTTCGAGGCCGGGCGGCGTGTAGATGAAGAGCAGGCGCGCCGCGTGGATGCGCTTGTTCTTGAAACCGTGCCGGATGCCCTTGGGCACGTGGATGAAGTCCCCTGCCATGGCGGTGAACTCGTGGTCGCCGTCCACGAACTCCAGCTCGCCGTCGAGGACGTAGAACGTCTCGTCCTCTTGCGTGTGCGCATGGGGCACCGGGCCGCCACCGGCCGGAACGGTGGCCTCGATGAAGCCGATGTTCCCGTTCGTCTGCGCGCCCGTGGCCTTGACCGTGTAGACGTCGTCCGCGGCCCACACGGTCGGCCCCTGGCCCGACGGCACGTAGAGCGCGCCGCGCCTGTTCCAGGTCGGGTCGTCGGGGTCGTTCTCGTCCAGCAGGAAACTCATCGTGCCTCCGTTGTCAGGCGACCGCCCGTCTTCCTCCGGAGCGTATCAAATCCTTGACGAGTCAATTATCTCGTGGCGCTCGGTCTGTCCTCGGAACGGCCGCCTGGAGCGCGGCAGGTCGACGCACAGGGGGTCTCTGGCCGGCGGCACCGCCTGCCAGAGACCCCCATCCGTGATCAGCGGGCGTCAGCCGTCGTTCTCCGCCGACGGGATGTAGGCGCCCGGGACGTCGTCCGGGGCGAAGATCTTGTCCTCGCCGGGGTACGGCGTCGTCCACTGGTGCGTCTCGTACCACGTGAGGTGGTTCATCTGCGCGGGGTTGGCGAAGTCCGGCCTGGCGTTGGGGCCGGTCAGCCGCTGCTTGGACTGCCAGTCCTCCCACTTCGCGGCGAGGGCCTTCTTGCCCGCAGGCACCTTCGTCGTCGGGACGGCCGCGGCGCTCGGGTCCTGCGGCGCCGGGGTGTCCAGGCCGCAGGCGGGCGGGGTCTTGAGGCCGTCGGTGAGCGGGGTGCGGTTGGGCAGCGCGGTGAAGGGCGTGTAGTCGGCCTTCTTGGTGAACGCCCCGAACATCGGGGTGGCCGCACTGTCCTTCTGGTTCATCGGGTGGATCCCGAGGATCTGCTCGATGGTGCGGATCATCGTGATCTGCGAGTAGTAGCGGCTGTCGACGGTGTCGTGCCGGGCCCAGGGGCTGATGATCTGGATCGGGGCGCGGTGGCCGTCGACGTGGTCGAGGCCGGCCTGGGAGTCGTCCTCGACCACGAAGATCGCGGAGTCCTTCCAGTACGTGCTGTGCGAGATCTCGTCGACGATCCGGCCGACCGCGAGGTCGTTGTCGGCGACCTGGGCGGCGGGGCCCGCGGGCCCGCCGGTGTGGTCGCTGGAGAGCCAGAACATGTTCAGGTTCGCCGGACCGTTCTTCTCGAAGTCCTGCTTCCATATCTCCGCCCGGTAGACGTCCGGGACGCTGGTGTCGAACTTCGGGAAGCCGGGCACCGAAACGCTGTTCAGAGACGGGATCGGCGAGGACGAGACCAGGTTGTAGGCGGTGTCCTGCCCGGTGGCCTGCATGTTCTTGGTGTCGCAGTAAAGGTTCTGCCAGGTCGCGCCCGACGGCTTGGTCAGGAACTGGTGGAACTCGCCGAAGTCCCGCACGCTCTTGCCCTGCGCCTGCGCGCCGGTCCAGATGAAGCCGGTGCGCTGGTGGCCGAGGGCGTCGTCCTCGGTGTCGTAGCTGCGCGCGTACTCTCCGGCCGAGGACTCGGTGTACTCCGGGTTGTCCGCCTGCATCAGCCAGTTGTGGCCCTCGGCGGAGTTCGTGCCGATGTCGTACGTGTTGTCGTACAGCCCGAACTGCCGGGCCAGCGCGTGCTGGTTCGGCGTCACGTTCTCGCCGAACTCCGCGAGGGACGGGTCGCCGTTGCCCTGCGTGACGTCGCCGAAGACCTGGTCGTAGGTACGGTTCTCCTTGACGATCATGAAGACGTGCTTGATCGTCGACGGGTCGCCGAGCCGCTGCGGGACGGCCACCGGCTTCGTGCGGCCCTTGTCCTTGCCCTTGTCCTTCGCGAGCTTGACCGAGCCGTTGGTCCAGCCGTTCTGCTGGAAGACCTTGGCCGTCTGGGACTTGATGACCTTCTCGCTCGGCAGCCTGAACCGCTGCACGCTCGAGGTGGTGTCGTGGGTGCCGTGCCCGGCGCTGCCGGTGGGCCGGCGGGCGTCGATGCCGCGGGTGTTGGAGACCACGACCTGGTCGCCTACGGTGGCGATCTCCGCGGGGAAGTAGTCCGTCGGGAGCAGGCCGACGTAGCCGACCGGCTCCTGCGGGGAGTTGTACCGGTAGACGGCGACCGCGTTGGCGCGGCCCAGCGTCACCAGCAGGTGGCCGTCGTCGGTGAGCGTGACGGCGTTGGGCTCGTAGCCCACCGACGCCTCCGGCCACGGCTGGGTGGCGATGGTCTGTACGACCTTGTTCTTGCGGGTGTCGATGACCGACACGTCGTTGGTGGCGGTGTCCGTGACGAACAGCGCCCCCTTCTTGGCGTACAGGGCGGTCGGGTGCAGACCCACGTCGATGCTCGCGACGGCGGCCGCCGGGTCGGCCAGGTCGATGACGCTGACCGTGCCGGTGGTGGTGGCACCGGTCTTGGGGTCGGCCGGTACCTGCGTGCCGTACGAGTTGATGGTGGTCTCGCCGGGCTTCGCCGGGCGCCCGCCCTCGTTGCTGACGTACAGCTTGGAGCCGACCACGACCATGTCGCGCGGGGCGTTGCCCACGGCCCAGCTCTGCTTGACGGTCGCGGTAGCCGTGTCGATGGCGACCACGCGGTTCTGGCCGTTGACCGCGGCGTACACGGTGGAGCCGTCGGAGGAGAACACCGGCTCGCCCACCAGGGCGTGCTTGGAGCCGTCCGCCGGGACGGAGACGGACGTCGGGTTGGCGAGGCTGCCGTCGGGGTTCACGGTGAAGCGGGTGTAGCCGTCGGTCTGGCCCAGCCACAGCTGCGAACCGTCGGGGGAGTACGTGGGGCCCTCCTGGCCCACGCTGTTGCTGCCGATGCGCAGGTCCGCGGACGCGGAGTTGCCGACGAGCTGCTGGACCTTCCAGCTCTTCAGGTCCACGACGGCGAGCGCCACGCCCCCGTCGGTGACGGAGGCCGCGAGGTGGGTGCCGTCCGGGCTGACCGAGGACGACATGATCTTGCCGTTGTCGATGACGAGGTGCTCACCGTACGGGGCGATGTACTGGTCGCTCGAGACGACCTGCCCCCGGCCGGTGACCTGGCCGACCTGGTCGTGGCCGAACTGGGTGGTCTGGGCGAACCCGATCCCGGTACCGGTGGCGAGGACGACAGCGGTCGCGGCGGCCAGCGTGAGGCTTCTGCGGCTGCCGAACCATCGGCCGGGGAGGGCATGGGTATCCCTCTCGGCGCCCGCGCGGCGGCGACGTGTGACCTGCATGGTGAGTTATCCCTTCGGGGAGGTGGCAAGCAGTTCGACGTTGCCGTCGAACTGCCAGAGCGGGTTCGGCGCGTCCCCCACCGGGGTCCGCACCAGGAAGTAGCCGTTGACTTCCTTCGGTCCGTCGCCGTCGGCGACGTACCGCCCGTCCGGAGTGACGTCGAGTTGGTAGATGGCCTGGCCCGTGGCGGTGACGCCGGGAAGGTGCCAGGAGACGACGCAGCGCCAGTCGTTGCCGGGCCCTTCGGCATCGGCCGTGACGCCGCCCTTGGTGCACGCCGCCGTGGCCTTGAGCTGCGCTTCGGTGACGGCGGGACGGTGGAGCTGGTCGGTCTGCATGCGGTACAGGTGAGCGAAGGCCGTGGCGACCGAGCGCTGCACCTTGTCCTGCTCGACCCCGGAACCCGTGGCCGTCGTCGTCGCGGTGAGGACGGCGACCGTCGCGGCGAGCAGCCCGGCCAGCGGCAGGGCGCCGGCGAGGAGCGCGCGGCGCGCGGAGCCGTCATCGGTCAGGTTGGTGAAGTCGCGCCGCAGGAAGAGGAGGTAGGCCAGGGCCGTCGTGGTCACGGACCACAGCAGGCTGACCGCGATGCCGATGAGGAGCGGTGCCAGCTGCTGGGGGCCGGCGAACAGCCCGTTCCAGGAGATGAAGGCGTAGCCGGGCAGGGCCAGGCGTACGACGACGGGGAGCGGCATCATCTGCGCGAGCTGCATCGCGAGCGCGACGAGCGCGGGCAGCAGCAGGCCCATCGGGGAGCGCCCGAGCGCGATGGAACCGAGCAGGCCGATCCCGGCCAGGGCGAGCGTCGGGGCGAGTGCACAGAGCCAGGCGAGCAGGACCTGCCCGGCGGCGTCGGACGGCGTCAGCAGGTGGCCGTCGAGGCCGACCAGCGGCTGGTTGCCGACCGCCACGACCCCGCCGACCGCGCTGGAGCAGGCCATCCCGGCCACGAGCAGCAGCAGGACGGTGAGGCTGGCCAGCGCCTTCGCCACGAAGATCCGCCGGGCTGAGCGGACCGCCACCAGCAGGTGCCGCCAGGTGCCGAGCCGGTCCTCGGAGGCGAAGACGTCGCCGGCGACGACCGAGGTCAGCAGCGGGAGGGCCCAGGTGCCCGCGAAACCGAGCATCACCAGCGGTCCGGCCCACCCCGTCGCGTGCATCCAGCGGCCGAAGAGGGTGTCGACGGGGAGCGTGCTCTGCCGGCTCACCGCGGCGACGAAGAGCGCCGGCGCGATCCAGCAGGCCAGGACCAGCAGGCGGATCCGCCATTGCGACACCAGCTTGACCAGCTCGAAGCGGTAGCCGCGCGAAACCGGGACGCGACGGACGGGGACAACGTTGTCGGCGACGACGGTCGCGGTCATCGGCCGGCCTCCTGCTGCTGGGTGAGGGCGAGGAACGCCGCCTCGAGCGGCGAGACGACGGGTGCGAGCTCACGCAGTGCGATGCCCGCCCGAACGATCCCCACCACGAGTTCGTCGAGGGCCGGCACCAGAGCGCGCACGACCAGGAGGTCGGCGTCGTTCCGTACGCCGGCGTCGTCGACGACGCGGATTCCGGTCGTGCCGAGGGCCAGTTCGCGGGCGGCCTCCGGGTCGGAGGTGAGCAGCCGGTAGTCGAGTTCACGGTTCTCGGCGGCCAGCTTGCCCAGCGGGCCCGAGAAGACGACCCGTCCGGTGGCCAGGATGGTGACCTCGGAGCACAGTGCCTCCAGGTCGTCCATGCGGTGGCTCGACAGCACGACGGCGGTCCCCTCTTCGGCGAGCCGGGTCAGGACCCCGTGCACGTGCTTCTTGCCCGCCGGATCCAGGCCGTTGGACGGTTCGTCGAGCACGAGCAGCCGGGGTTTGGTGAGCAGGGCGGCGGCGAGCCCGAGCCGCTGGCGCATGCCGAGCGAGAACCCGCGGGCCCGGTCGTCCGCGACGTCCGTGAGTCCCACCTGGGCCAGTACGTCGTCGATCCCGGCCGTGCGCGCGTCCTGCCCGCGGAGGGCGGCCAGCGCGGCGAGGTTCTGCCGGGCGGTGAGTGACGGATAGAGGCCGGGCCCGTCCACGAAGCCGGCGACGCCGTCGGGCGCGGCGAGCGCCCGCCCGACCGGAGTGCCCAGGATCCCGAGGCTGCCGCTGTCGGCGACCGCCAAGCCCAGCAGGAGGCCGAGCAACGTGGTCTTGCCTGCGCCGTTCGGTCCGACCAGGCCGTGGATCTGTCCCTGCGTCACGTCGAGGTCGACGCCGTCGAGTGCGACGACGTCCCCGAAGTACTTGGCGATTCCGCGAGCACGGACTGCGAGGAGTGTGTCCATGAGTCCCTTCTTCCGCAACGCTCAAGGACCTTAGGGAGGGCGCACACCCCCGCCGGGGACGCTCGGTTGAATGGCCATGGAACGTATCGTCAAGACATCGGCAAGTCCGGGTGCACGAAGTGGGCGTCACCGAGCCGGACTCGGGCAGAACCGGGCGTAGGGCGCGGGCAGAACCGGTTCGGAAGTCGGAAATTCAGTAGCCATGTACATAGTAGCCATGTACGGTATTTGGCGTGAGTCCAGCAACTGAGAGCGCCACGCCGGGATACCTGGTCTGGCGCCTGTCGATGAGATGGCGGGTGGCCGTCGACCGGGCGGTCGCACCACTGGGCCTGACCCACGCCCAGTACGCGGTGATGGCCTCCCTGTACGGCATGTCGCGTTCCGGGCTGCGGCCCAGCCAGCGCCGGCTCGCCGACCACACCGGCCTCGAACCGCTGTACGTCTCCAAGCTCGCCCGCGCCCTGGAGACCGCCGGGCTCGTCGACCGCACCCGGGACCCGAGCGACCCGCGCGCCATGCAGCTGTCGCTGACCGAGCAGGGGCGCGACGTCACGCGACGCGCGATCGGCGTGGTCCAGGGCCTGCTGGACCAGTTGCTGGAGCCGCTCGGGGGGCAGGACAGCCCGCGCACGCGGCAGTTCACCCGCGAGCTGGCGACCCTGATCGACGCACCTCTTGATCCGTACACCGAGAACGACGAGGAGCAGTCATGACCACCACCGCACCCGCACCCACCGCCAACGGCCGGGTCATCGCCCTTGCGCACTACGCCGCGCGCGCCCTCCTGGAGGGCGTGCTGACCCGCCACGGCGCCACGTTCCACCAGAGTGTGACGCTCCGGGTCGTCGTTGCCGCGGGCGGGGCCATCGGCCGGGACGAGCTCGTCGGCGACGTCGTCGGTTCGCTCAAGACCGACGTGCCGGTCGTGTGCGGCGTGATCGAGGAGCTGACCGCCGCAATGCTGCTGGAGGAAGACCCGGCAGACGCGTCCCGGATGCGGCTCACGGACGCCGGACGGGAGTTGCACGAGAGCACCACCACGGAGACCGCCGGGATCTCCGCCCGGCTGTACGCCGGTATCCCCGCCGAGGACCTCGCTGTCGCGGGTCGGGTGCTGACACTGATCACGGAGCGTGCGAACGCCGAGTTGGCCGACGCCTGAGGTCTTCTCCCGCTCGTCTCCGTTCCGGGGGCTGCGGCCTCCTGAGCCGGGGCCCGGCGCGTCATGCGGCGCGCCGGGCCTGCCACGGGTGGGGCCCGCTCACCACCAGATGACCATGTATCCGGCCCCACCGGGCCTGCCCGCAGGACTTGTCGTGGTGCCGCCGTCGCCACCCGAACCCGAATCCCCGATCGGTGGCTGGCCGATGAGCGACAATCCCACGGGCGGCGTGACGATGCCGTTCGTCGCGGGGCCGCCCTGGCCGGTGTTCAGGCCCGGTCCGCCTGAGCGGGAGACGGCGTCCGGGTTGAGGGGTGGACCGCAGAGACCGATGCCCGGCGCGCCACTTCCGATGGAGGAAGCGGGTCCACCGGAGCCGCCCGTGGCGAGCGCGACCGCGCGAGGTTGTCGGGAGGGGCGGACAGGAGCGAGAGTCCGCCTTGGGTGCCTGCGGTATTGGCGGGGCCGCCGGCCCCGCCCTCGCCGATGGTGACCGTGTGAGGTTGCCCCGGCTGTACCTGGACGGTGCACCAGACGAAGCCGCCGCCGCCCCCACCGGTGCCGTTGCTGCCGTTCGGCCTCACTCCGGCACCGCCACCACCGGCGCCCCACAGCTGGAGGAAGGCGGTGGTGACCCCGTCGGGCGGAACGAAGGTTCCGCTGGCGCTGAATTGCCGCAGACCGTGAACGGCGCTGGGCCCGGGCGGGCCCGCGGGCCCTGCGGCCCGGTGGGACCCAGGGATCCCGGGTCTCCCTGCGGGCCTTGTGGCCCCTGCGGCCCGGTGGGCCCCACAGAGCCGGGGTCGCCTGACGGTCCCGCGGGCCCTGTGGGGCCCGGCGCGCCTGACGGCCCGGCAGCTCCAGTCAGGCCGCCCGGGCCCGTCGGGCCCGCAGGCCCGGCCGGACGCGGGGGTCCCGGCGGGCCGGGCGTTCCGGGGCGGCCCAATCGCGGCGGGCAGTAGCCGGGCACGGCCGGGACGAAGAAGCACGGGAAAGCGGAGCTCTGCGGGGCGGCGACCGGAGACGTGAGCACGGGAGTCGCGGCGCGCTCTCCGCTGCCCGCATGCGCCATTCCCGTCACGGCACCGGACGTCAGAGCCACGGCCGCGGCTGCCGTCCACACGTGCACGCACCTCGGACGGTGTCCGGCCGGCGCCGCCAAGCCGACTCGGCGGATCACAGCATCACCTCCAGCATGGGGCCTCGAGGGCGGACTGCACCGTTCTCCCGCGGCAAGAAACACCCCGGGTCCCATCTGACGCGCCCTCAGTGGCCGACCGGGTGACGGGCCTCGGGCGCGCCGGGGGGCACGGGGGCGGGGGAGCGGGGCCGGAAGGCGCGATTCCGTGGTATCCAGGCGGGAGTTGGGGCGATCGACTGGCGGGGAGACAGCCGTGAGGACACTGGACAGGGCGGTGCTGGCCGGGGCGGTTCTCGTCGCCGGGGTGCTGGGCTCCACGGGCTGCACCCTCACCATCGGCGAGACTGCGGGGGAGCCGGCGGATGTCGCCGTGGTCACCGCGACGGCTTCCGCCACGTCTTCGTCGTCCGGCTCCCCGTTCCCGTCCGCGCATCCCTCCGCCACAGCCTCCGCCTCGCCCTCGCCGAGCCGCACGCCGTCACCGGTGCCCGTCCGCGGACCCCGTCAGAAGCTGGTGGTGATGACCGTCAGCGGCGGCTTCGCAGGCGTCCACCAGCAGGTGACGCTCCGGGGTGACGGCACCGTCCTCACGATGGGCAAGGGCGAACCCGTGCAGCGCCGGGTCGGTGCTGCCCGGTTCGAGCAATTGCGGCTTCTGCTCGGTGACCCGGCGCTGGAAGACGTCCCGGACTTCACAATGAACATGGCGGCAAACGACATGTTCCAGTACACCCTCGAATTCGGCGGTCGCACCGTCATGACGGACCGCTCGGACGGGCCGCCCGCGCTGGAAAGGCTCATCAACGCCCTGAGTCGGTGGCTCCCGGGTCGTTGACCTGCACTCCTTGACGGAAGTGGTCCGGGAACCGTCCATCGGAAATACCGCAGGTGAATTCTCCTGCGGTCATGAGTCGGATATCACGGTGGCCCGCACGAGTACGCCGCCCGTGCCGTGTGAGAATGCTTGAGCCCAGCCCCGGAACCAGAGAGCCGGAAACTCCGATGCAAACCTCCGTGTACACCGCCGACGTCGGCGGTGGAACGCGCCAGGGGCTGGTCGGACGCGCGGGGGACGTGGACCGGATCGAGGGTCTGCTCGGCTCCGTCGATTCCGGTGGCGCGGTGCTGCTGTCCGGTGAGCCCGGGGTGGGCAAGACGGCGCTGCTCGGCCATCTCGCCCAGAGGGCACTGGCAGCCGGTGCCAGGGTGCTGCGGGCGGCGGGCACGCGGTCCGAGAGCGACGTGGAGTACGCGGCACTCAACCAGCTGCTCTTCCCGCTGTGGGAGGAGGATCCGCAAGCCCTGGACGGGGCGCACCGCGAGGCACTGCGGGTGGCCCTGGGCTTCGGGGAGGGACCCCCGCCCGAGCGGTTCCTGGTCTCCAACGCGGCCCTGGTACTGCTCCGCAACGCGGCCACCGCGACGCCGGTGCTGCTGGTCGTCGACGACCTCGATGCGGTGGACCCGGCGAGCGCGGCCGTGCTGGGATTTGCCGCACGCCGGCTCCCGGGAAGCCGCGTCAGGTTCCTGGCGGCCGTCCGCAAGGGTCGTCGCAGCTCCGTCGAGGACGGCGTACGCACCGGACACGAGGTCCTGCCGCTGGACGAGAGCGCGTCGCGGCTCCTGGCCGGCTCGTCCCATCCGGACCTCGCCGGGCCGGTCGTGGAGTGCGTCGTCGCGGTGGCGCAGGGAAATCCGCTGGCCCTGGTCGAGTTGCCGGCGGCCCTGACCGGGCCGCAGCGCGCCGGACTGGAGCGGCCGCCGGCCGCGCTGCCGCTCACGCGGCGCCTGCGCGAGGTCTTCGGCTCGTGCGTGGCGGAGCTGCCCGCGGCGACACGCCGTCTGCTGCTGGTGTCCGCGCTGGAGGGGACGGGGGACCTGGCCGTCGTGCAGACCGCCGCGCACCGGCTCGGCGTCGGGGCCGACCTGGTGGACCTGGAGGCCGCCGAGCGTGACGGCCTCGTGCGGATCGAGGAGTTCGACCACCGCGTGAGCTTCCGGCACCCGCTGTTCCGTGCCGCGGTGGTCGACGCGTCCACCTCCGCGGAGCGCCGTGCCGTGCACCGCGAACTCGCCGAGGTGCTGCACGACCGCCCCGACCAGCGCGCGTGGCACTTGGGGGAGGCGTGCGTGGAACAGGACGAACACGTCGCCGCGTTGCTGGAGGGCACCGCCCACCGGGTCCTGCGGCGCGGCGACGCCATGGCCGCGATCCGGGCCCTCACCAAGGCCGCGCACCTGAGCCCCGGCGCGGCCGACCGTGGCCGCCGGCTGGCCACCGCCGCGTACATACGCGCGGACGCCTCCGGTGAGCTGACGATGGCGTCCCGCCTTCTTGACGACGCCCGGCGCTTTGGTACCGACGCCCGCGCCTCCCTCTACTCGGCGGCGGTCACGGTCCACCGGCTGCTCGACGGCGAGGGGGACATCGACACGGCCCACCAGGTACTCCTCGGCGCGATCGAGAACGGCGACCATCCCTACGGCGTCTGCGACCCGGCCCTCGAGGAGGCCCTCTACCTGTTGTTGATGCTGTGCTGCCTGGGTGGCCGTGAAGAGCTGTGGGCGCCCCTCCACCGGATCCTGGACCGGCTCGGGCCCGACGCGCCGCCCCTGCTGGGGGTGAACGTCGCCACCCAGGGCGATCCCGCACGCACCGCCCTGGCGGCACTGGGGGACCTGGAGGAACTCATCGCGGGCCTTTCCCAGGAGACGGCCCCGTCGAGGATCACCCGGATCGGCGCCGCGAGCATCGCCGCGGACCGGCTCTCCGGGGTGCGTGACGCCGTATCGCGCGTCCTGCCCCAGGGCCGCCGGCAGATCGTCACCCTGCCGCTCCTGTGCACGGACGCGTTCCTCGCGGGACGGTGGGACGACACGACGGAGCTTGCCGACGAGGGACTGCGCCTGTGCAAGGAGCACGCCTTCGAGGCCGTCTCCTGGTACTTCCGCTACTACAAGGCGGTCGTCGCGGCGGCGCGCGGCGAAGCGGGCCTCGCGGTGGAGGCAGCCGACGCGATGGCCCTGTGGGGGACGTCCCGTGGCGCGCAGCATCTGGTGACCCTGGCGGACCACATCCGGGTGCTCGTCGCGCAGGCGGAGGGCGACTTCGAACGCGCCTACCGGCACGCGGCGGCCATCAGCCGACCTGGTGAACTGGCCCCGTACACCCCGGTGGCGCTGCTGGTGGCCGGGGACGTGGTGGAGGCGGCCGTGCGCACCCAGCGGCAGGCGGAGGCGGCCGCCCACGTGACCGCCGTCCGGCAGGCCGGGATTGCGGCGCTGTCCCCGCGCAGGGCCATGCTCGTCGACGCTTCGGCCGCGACGGCCGCCGAGGCGGACGAGGAGGCGATCGGGCACTTCGAGCGGGCCCTGTCGCACCCCGGCCTCCAGCAGTGGCCCTTCGACCTGGCACGCGTGACCCTGGCCTACGGCGAACGCCTGCGCAAGGCGCGGTCGACCACCGACGCCAGGGCGTCACTGAGCGCGGCCCTGGCGACCTTCGAGCAACTCGGCGCACGGCCGTGGGCGGACCGGGCGAGGCGCGCGCTGCAGGCGACTGGATGGATGGTCAAGCGGGCCGACGGGCCGGAGTCGGTCGGCCTCACCCCGCAGGAGGTCGAGATCGCCCATCTCGCGGCCTCCGGCCTGACCAACAAGCAGATCGCCGAGCGGCTCTACCTCTCCCCCCGCACTGTCGGTGGCCATCTGGGCCGGGTCTTCCCCAAACTCGGCATCACCTCCCGCGCGGCGCTCCGCGACGCCCTGACGGGCCTCGCCAAGCGCTAGCCGCGGACGTGCGGGGGCCGGCTCGGCGCCCGGGCGCCCAGGTGGGCGGGGGACTGCACGGGTGGGCAAGGGGCCGTGCACAACGGGGCAAGGAGCCCGGCGGGGAGTCCTCCTACGGTCGAGGTGTCCCATCACAAGTGGGACACCAATGCGCGGGTCCGGCACCGTTCGCGGATCCGTCGGCCTCCGGCCCCGCGCACGAACCCCAAGGGAGTGATGCCGATGCCGGACATCGAACAGTTCGAGGAGGAGCCCGACGGCGGGCGGCCGCCCCGGCATTTGGCCGTCGTGGGCGGCGTGGCGTGGATGCTCGCGGTGTGCGCGGTGTGCGTGATCCTGCCGCTGTACGCCCATCCGAGTCTCGCGTGCGGACTCGCGCCGCTGGTCACCGCAGGGGTCGTGGCGGTGGTGATGGCCCGCATGAAGGACCGGTACCGTCACGGGGCGGCGCGGGCGCGCGCCGTTTCGGACACCGTGCGGCGGACCTTGCTGCGGCCGCTCCCCGAGCGGGTCGGGGCGCTGGGGCTCGCCTCCGTCTACCGGGCCTGCGGCGGGCGGGGACAGGTCGGCGGGGACCTCTACGCCGTCGCGCGCAAAGGCGGGACGACCCGCCTGATCATCGGTGACGTGTGCGGCAAGGGCCTGCTCACGTTCGAGGACGTCGCGGCCGTGCTCGGGGCCTTCCGCGAATGGGCCCCGCGTGCGGCGACCCTGGCGGAGCTGTCGGCGCGGCTGGAGGAGAGCTTCGTGCGCCATCTGGCCGAAGCCGAAGGCGCCGTCCGCGACACGGACGAACGCTTCGTGACCGCACTGCTGTTGGAGGTACGGGACGGCGAACAGCTCGCCCGCATGGTCAACCACGGCCATCCGCCGCCCGTACGCGCCCGCGGGGGGACCGTCGCCCTTGTGCCGGGCTGCCCGTCACCCCCGCTGGGACTGCGTTCTCTGCGGGGCTGCGGGGCCATCGAGGAACGCTTCGAACTGGCCCCCGGGGACACGCTGTTGCTCTACACCGACGGGCTCGTCGAGGCCCGCGACGCCGCGGGGCACTGCTACCCGCTGATGGACCGGGCGACGGCGTGGCGCTGGGTCCGGCAGGGCCCGGACCACCACGAATGCCTGCCGGAAGCGCTCGGGGAGATCCTCCGGGACCTCGTCGACCACGCCGGTGCGCTCCCGGAGGACGATCTCGCGATGGTCGCGCTGACCCGGATGGAGGAACCGGCCGCCGCCGCGCTGCCCCGGCCCGCCGGTGAGGCCCTCGGCGAGGACGCGGGGCAGCTGCGGCAGGACTGATCACCTGTCAGTCGGCTGGGGGAGCGGGCCGGCTGCCTGGAGGGGTGCGACCTGCAGGGCGCCGGCCTGCCGCCACTCCGCCGGGGAGAGACCGTAGACCGCCCGGAAGGTGCGGCTGAAGTGCGCGTGGCTGGCGAAGCCCCACCGGTGTGCGATCGCCGCCACCGTCTGTCCCGCGAGCTCCGGCCGTACGAGGTCCCTGCGGCAGGCCTCCAGCCTCAGGCGCTGGATCCATCGGCCTACGGTCATGGGCTCGTCCTGGAAGAGCTGGTACAGGTAGCGGACGGAGATGTGGTGCGCGACCGCGACCGTCGCGGGGGAGAGCGCGGGATCGTCCAGATGGGCGCGGATGTAGGCACGGACGCGCTGCAGCAGGGCCCGCTCCACCGCGGCCTGCTCCCCTGAGGTGCCTTCCAGGGCGACCAGGGCGGTGAGCACGTCGACGATGCCCTGGCGCAGGAAGCGTTTCGCGTCCTGTGCGCAGATGCAGTGTTCCGTCGTGGTCACGAGCCCGTCGACGTATGAGGCGAGGATCCCGCCGATCCCGTGGCCGGGTGAGTAGGTGCGGCCGGTGGCCAGGCGCAGGAGCGAGTCGGGGAGGTCCAGCAGCTGGCGCGGGACCGTGGCCACGTGCTGCCGCACGGGGCCGGCGAAGTCCAGGACGTACGGCCTGCGGCTGTCGAGGATCACGAGTTCGCCGGCGGCCACCGGTGTCTCGCGGCCGTCCTGGGCCGCGACGCTGCCGCCGGTGTGTTGCAGGCTCACGATCAGCGAGCCGTCGCCGTCGGCGGCGATGAGCGGGGCGGTACGCGCCATCCGTTGCGGGCTCGCCTCGAGGAAGCCCGCTTGGACGCCGGCGACGCAGGCCCGGCGTATCGCCCCGTGGAGCTCGGCCGCTCCCTGGGTGCGGATCTCCAGGCGGGTGAACGCCCTGCGTACGGCGTCCCTCCAGTACTCGGCCCGCTCGGCGGGCGGTTGGATGTCCGTGCAGAATGCTTCGATCACGATGTCCTCGCGAACTGTGAGGAGTTGCCCGGTTCCCCGGGGCCCAGGCGGCGCTCTCCGCGTCACGCGCGGCCCACTCGGGGAACCCCCATCGCGGCCACCGTAGGGTCCTGCCGGGGCCATCGGCGGCCCTTCCGGCGGGGAGTGCGGGACACCCGCAGACATTGTGGGGACATCCGCAAACACGAATTCCTGCTATTGGGACATTTGTCACACAAGGCGATATGCATGCGGAATGCGTATTGAGAGAAATGTCACAATTGATTCACCTGCGCGAATCCCATGCCGAATGGAGTCGTAATAGGGCGGGATTGTGCCGTCGTATTCGGCGGGAGAGGGGTCCGGCAAGGAGAGCGAACGCTTCCGCCCGCATGCGCATGATCCGCCCCCCCCGGGCCGGCGCCAGGGCCGAGGCCGTGCCTCGGTCCTGGCGCCCCGGTCCCGGCCGGGGAACCGTCGGGTGCGTCAGGAACCGACGCGCGCCGGCCTGACCGTTCCGTGGACCTGCCGGGCGTGGGACGCGTACCGGCGGCGTCCCAGGACGGGGACGATCAGCCGGACGGGCAGCGGGGCCGTCGCCAGCACCGCCTTGATGGTCTCGGGATCGCCCTCGTACATCGCCATGCCGAAGACGAGCGGCAGGTCCTTCTTCGGTGTGCTCGCCATCCCGTGCTCGCCGAGCTGGTGCCATTCCGCAGCGGTCACGTACTTCGCGGCCAGCGGCAGGATCTCCTTCTCCTCCAGTGCCATGTGCCGGACGAGCACGGTCAACAGCCGCTCGAACGCGTCCGCGAGCTCCTCGCCTCCCCGCCCGGTGGAACGCCATCCCCCGAGCAGTCCGGTCACCTCGCCGTGCAGTGCGTCGATGGCGTGGTGCTGCTGCTCCATCGTCGGCACGATGGCCTCCGCATCCACGCCGGCGCGCTCGGCCAGCTTGGGCCACAGCAGCAGGTCCTCGCCCTCGTGGTGCGTGTGCAGGACCCGGCACACCAGCGCCGCGTGGGCACCGACGACCTCCGCGCGCCGGGTGTCGCCCGGCGCGACGGACCGGATGAGGTCGGGAAGCAGCCTGAACTCGCGGCGCAGCGCAGTATGGGCCATGTACATGTCGCGCGTATCGGCCATGGGTTCGTTGACGAGTGGAGCCATTGTCTCTTCCTTGTGCGGCCGCCTGGCATCCCGGGAGGGGGTGACGCGGCCCGTGTCGGGCATGGCCCTGCGCGTGGGCCGGCGGTCCGGTGGCATACGGGTCCGTCTGCAGTGGCACCCGGCGGGTGCCACCGGGTGCCACGGAATGCGCAGGGTGATCAGGGCAGGGGTCAGTGCAGGTCAGAGGCCTCGTCCGCTGCCCAGGACACTGTGGCAGTGGTGCCGGGGCTGCCGCATGCGTCAAATGCCCCTGCGTCGCGGCTGCGGCATGGGTCGTCTGACCCCGTCCCCGCTGGTGGGGCGGAGGGGCGTGGGTCGTGGTGGCCGTCGGACGGCTGTCGCATCCGGCCGCGGGGCCGGACCCCTCATTCGGGGAGGACGATGTTCCCCATGGCCTCGTTGACCGCGATCATTTCCGGAGTGAAATCCTCCGGGGTCCACAGGCGCGGCGAGTGTCCGGGCAGCGGGTCGTCCCCGAAGTCGAGGAAGAAGTTCTCGGGGCCGCCCGGGGTGAAGAAGAATGCCATCTTGGCCTCGCGGTCGCTGATGTTCTTGAACCGGTGCCGCACGCCACGCGGAACGAAGACGAAGTCACCCGCCGAGGCGACGAAGGTGTTCTCGCCGTCCAGGAACTCCAGCTCGCCCTCGAGGACGTAGAACGCCTCGTCGTTGTGCTCGTGGAGATGCGCTATCGGTCCGTTGCCCGGGGGCACGGTGGCGACGACGAAGCCGAGCCGGCCGTCGGTCTCCTTGCTGCTGACCTTGATGGTGTACTCGTCGCCGGCCACCCACTTGACGGGTCCCTCGGTGGAACGGACGTACAGTGCACCGCTCTTGTACTGCTCGGGGGTTGCCAATTCTCGCTCCTGTGCGAAATCGCGGGATCGCGCATGCGGGGTCGCCGCATGCGTGGGTCGCCGGGAGTCCCGGCCGTGATGAGAGGGGGAAGGGGCGGCGAGGCCGCGCAGTCATTGCGGCGTCAAGTAACCATGAGTCAACTTGCCTCGTCAAGTAGGTGGTGGGCGCGGCTGGTTGGGCCGTCAATCGTTGCGGGACGCGCCGGCTCAAGCGCCGGGCCACACAGCTGAGGGGGGTGCGTCAGGGACCCCGGCGGGCCCACCGCCCGCGCGGGTCGCACATATGCTTGCTGCATCAAGCAGCTTGCCGTACGCTCCGACGCGCGTTCGCAGTTCGAAGGCAACGGGCCCTGTTCTCCATGCATTTGACGGGATGTCTGTTCCCAGGCGGATGGTCGCGACCGTAGCTCGCGCAGAGATGGTTCGGCCGAGCGCAGGCCGATCACTGAGAGAAGCCCAAGGATGGTGCGCGTCGCCATCGGGGGCCAAGGAGAATGTGTGGCTGTCTCGCCCATGACCGTGTACGACAGGATCGTCAGGTCGGACGTGCCCGAGCATCCCCCCATGCTGTTCGACACAGCGTGTGTGTTGGGTGGCAGTGTCGCCGGCCTTCTGGCGGCCCGGGTCCTCGCGGACCACGCCCGGACCGTTGTGATCGTCGAGCGGGACGAGACGAATGTGGAGGGACGCCCTCGTGCGGGCGTGCCCCACGACCGTCAGGTGCACGGGTTGCAGGCCGCCGGGCTCGTACAACTGGAGCGGTGGCTGCCGGGATTCACGCGGGAGGCGCGGGAACTGGGCGGCGTCCTGCTCGGGCCCCAGCGCATGACCATGTACGTCGACGGCAGGGAGCAACTCCGCACAGGAGACACCGAGTTCCTCTTCTGTACCCGGCCCTTCCTCGAGTCGCGCATCCGCAGCCGGGTCCTGGCCCTGCCCAACGTGCGGACCATGGCGGCACAGGCCACGGGCCTGGAGTACGGCGACAACGGTGCGGTGGACGCCGTGCGGTACGTCGTCGACGGTGTCGCCGGCGCGCTGCCCGCCGACTTCGTGGTGGACGCGATGGGGCGCGCCTCCAAGTCCTCGGACTGGGTCGAGCAGGCGGGCTTCGACAGGCCCCGGCTGCAGCGGGTGCAGACCGGGGCCCACTACGCGACGGCGCTTTTCGAGCGGACCGGTCGGCACAGGGCAGAGCCGTCCTTCACGGGCGCACGGTTCACGCTGCCGCCCGGGCCGGACGGCCTGGCCGTGGCCCTGGCCAAGCCCGTCGAAGACGATCAGTGGCTCGTGGGGCTCACCACCTACGCGGAGGGCCGGCCTCCCCGGTCGATCGAGGAGTTCCGGGCGCTGTGCGAGAAGTTGCCGCATCCCTTCGGGGAGGTGACCGACGGCGCCGTCACCCGTGACGTCCTGACCTTCCACCAGGCGGACAGCCGGCGCCGTGATTTCGCGGGGCTGTCGCGCTACCCCGCCGGCCTGGTCGGCGTCGGCGACGCGGTTGCCTCCCTGAACGCCACCTACGGGCAGGGCATGATGTCCGCCGCCCTCCACGCCTCCTGCCTGTCCGCTTACCTGGGCGGTGGCGTCGAAACCGGCGAACCGGCCACCGAGTTCTTCGCCCTGCAGGAAGTGGCCGTCGACGCCATGTGGGCGGTCTCGGCCGGTTCGGACGCCGCCCTCCGCGACGCGATCGAGGGGGCCGAGGTGCCCGAGGACGTGCAGCGCCAGCGCTGGGCCATGGCTCAGCTCGCACAGGCCTCGCTCACGGACGTGACGATCGCCGAAGCCAGCGCGGCGGTCTTCTACGGCCTGGCCCATCCCATGTCGCTCGCCGACCCCGCCCTCCTCGAGCGGGCCATCGCCGTGAACGTCCGGGAGTCCGCGAACTCCTGAGCCGCGCACGCCACGTCCACGACGGTGTCGACGGTGCCGCGGCCGGTGTGACCACGCTGCCGCAGCCGTCGTGGTCCCCGCTCACCGTTCCGGGTCCGCGCGCCGAGCGGGCAGGGCCTGCGCTGGGGGAGAGTGTGCGGATGGAGTTCTTCTGCTACCACCGTGACCGGCCCAATTCGTTGACGCTGCGTCAAGAGCTGCTGGAGCAGCACTGGTCGTACATGGACCAGTACGAGAAGGAGATGATCGCCCGAGGCCCGACCCTCACCGCAGGGGACGGCGAGCCCACCGGCAGTGTGCACATGGTCGACCTGCCGGACGCTGCCGCTGCCCGCGCGTTCGCCTTCGACGAGCCCGGCTACCAGTCGGGCGTGTACCGGGACGTGCTGCTGCGCCGGTGGCGCAACCTGCTGGGGCGCACCATGTGGGACTTCCCCGGTGGCCGTACCGGCGGCAACCGGTACCTGGTGCTCGGCCTCGGCGCAGGCGGAGGAGCCGACCTCGTGGTGCCGCCCTTGCGGGACGACCTCATCGCGTTCGGGCCCCTGCTGTCCGACGACGGCAGCACGTGGCTCGGGACGGCGGCACTGGTCCGGGCGCCGGACGAGGATGCCGCACGCGCTGTCCTGACCCCCGACGCGTACGCCGGGATCGAGGTCCACAACTGGCAGTGCGGCGGCCGGTCGTGATGTGAGGCAGGCGGGGCGCCGGGCCGTCAGGCTGGGAGCGCGGAGCCTGCACGTGCCCCTCCAGTGTTCCGGTCAGGGGTCCGGATCGTCGAGGCGTGCGGTCAGCCGATCGGCGTGGGCGGCCGCTTCGTGGGCCCGGCGACGGGCGTCGCGGGCGGCCTTGTCGGCCTCCCGCAGCAGTCGCCGGGCCTGGCCCTGGCCGTCGCGGGCTGCCCGTACGGTCTGCTCGGCGTCCTTGACCCGCCCGAGCAGTTCGTCGAGGCGGGCCTGAGCCTCGTCGCGGTGCCGGTCCGCGGCGTGTAGGCCTTGCCGGGCGGCAACTGCCTCGCTTTCCCGGGCCGCGGCTTCCTGCTCCGCCCGGCGGGCGTGCTGTCCGGCCTGCTCGGCATCCTCGCGTCGGCGCTGTCGCTCGGCCTCGCGGCGGGCCCGCGCGGTGTCCTCGGCGGTCCGTGGCGGCTTCGGTGTGCGGTGCGTGCCCTGGGCGGTGGTGGCCTGGACGGTGGTGGCCTGGCCGGTGATGTCCACGGTCGCCGACAGTGGCTTGGTCAGGCGGCCCTCCGCGAACGCCGCGCCGGCGTCGGGGTCGGCGAGTGCGGCGTGCAGGGTCTCCTCCACTTCCTGCACGGCTTGGCCCGTGATGGGCTGTCCGGATTCCGCGGCCAGTTGTGCGGCTTGCCGGGACAGTGCCTGCACGAGCTCCCGCTGTTGCCGGTTGAGCCGGCGGAGCCGTCCTCCGTCCAGGCTGCGGTGGGCCTGCCGCAGTGCTTCGCCGAGCCGGAGGAGCGGCCCGATCTCGTCCCGGCGTTCGCGGGCCAGCAGATTGGCGGCCCAGGCCGAGGTGGTCGGCTTGCGCAGGGCCGCGATCCGGTCGGCGAGGGGCCGGTCGCCGGCCTTCTTGGCGGCCTGGGCGTGCGTGTTGCGGGCGGCGGTGAACTGCGCGGGCGGCAGCCGGTACAGCTCGTCGGCGACCGAGTCGAGGTCGGCGGGAGCGTCCTTGCCTGCCACGGTGCACCACCTGCCCGGCCGTCGGCCCCGCACGGGGCGCGCCGGGGACCGTTGCCGCCCATCGAACAACCGCCCCGGCCGCCCCGCAGCCGCACCGCGCCCAATCGGGTCGGGGACGCGGGTCTACCGGGTGCCGAGGGCCTCGCGGAGGTGCTCGCCGAACGCGGTGGGGTGGGTCGTCAGGCCGATGTGGCTGCCGGGGAAGTACCGGAGTTCCGTGCCGAGGTGCTCGGCCAGGGAGGCCGCCGCGCGGTGGGGGAGCTCGCCTCGCGAGTCCTGGCCGGCGGCGAGCACGATCCGGTCCGACAGCGCCTTGAGGCGGCTGGTGTCGGGGGCGTAGGACATGAAGGCGGGCACGATGCGGCCGACGAAGAGGGGCAGGTTGCCCATGGTCCGCTCGACCCGCGCCGCCGCTCGTGGCGGAAGCTCGATCGCGGGCTCCGGGTCGGTGGTGTTGTCGTCCTTCTTCATGCCCTCGGCGAACGCGGCCATCGCCGGCTTGAGGCCTTGGGCGCGGAAGGTGTCCTGCACGCGGTCGACGAGTGCGCGGTGCTCGGGGGCGTCGGGGAGGACGTCCACGACCGGCGGTTCGTGCGCCACGAGGCGTGCGACGCGTCCGGGGTGGGTGGTGAGCAGGTGGAGGGCGGTGATCGCGCCCGAGCTGGCGCCGAAGACGCGGGCGGGTTCGTGGGGCGAGAGCAGGTCGAGGAGGTGGAGCGCGTCGTCGGCGTGTTCGGCGACGTGCTGTTCTGCGTCGGGGTCGTCGAGGGTGCTGCGGGACATGCCACGCGGGTCGTAGGTCGCGACCGTGTACGCGGTGGCCAGGTCGTCGGCGATGTCGTCGAAGGTCGCGGCCCCGCCGGTTCCGCCCGGGATCAGGAGCAGGAGGGGGCCCCGGCCGCGTACTTCGTAGTGCAGGGTCGCGCCGTTCACGCGCAGGCTGCCGGTGGAGGGGGCGCTCGTCATGGGGCTGCTTCTCCTTCTCGGGATGCGGGCCAGTGCTCCAGGAGGTGGTGCAGGGCGTCGAGGGCGCGTAGCCAGGACTGCTGCGGTGAGCGCCGGTGGGCGAATCCGCCGGCGGCCTCCAGGGCGACGAACCCGTGGAAGGTGCTGCGCAGCAGGCGTACCGCGTCGGTGAGGTCGGGCTCGGCGAGTCCGTAGGCGCGGAGCATGCCATAGGTCAGCTCGACGGCGCGCCGTGGTCCGGGGGCTTTGGCGGCCAGTTCGGGGTCGATCTGCAGGGGGGTCTGCGTCGCGGTGTAGCGGCCGGGGTGCTGGTGGGCGTACTCGCGCCAGGCGTTGGCGAACGCGATGAGCGCGTCCTTGCCGGCCCGGCCCGCGGTGGCCTCGGCGATGCGGATGGTCTTCTCGTCGGCGGCCAGGAGCGCGATCCGTCCGCGCAGGTCCTCAAGGTTGCGGACGTGCGTGTAGAGGCTGGCGTCCCTGACGCCGAGCCGCCGGGCGACCTGGGACATGGTCACCTGGTCGAGGCCGACCTCGTCCGCCAGGTCGGCGCCCGCGACCGTCACCCGTTCCGCCGTCAGTCCGGCTCGCACCATGGACCCTCCCACTGATTCCTAGGATCTCTCACTGTAGCCTAGGGGTCCTAGGGTGCGCGAAGGGGTATCGGCGCAGGGGCGGTTGAGGAGCGGGTGGGGTGTGCCGTGGCCGACGGTGGCGGCGCGGTGGCCTGGCGCACTCATCGCCGTCCGAGCAGCTTCCCGGCGCGGCGGCACGCGTTCTCCACCCCGAGGTGGTGCGGGCGGGGTCCTTGCGCAGTGCCCTTCAGACCGGGAGGACGGTGTGGACCACGGGCCGACGGCCGGGTCGACGCCCTCACCGGGCCGGCGTCGTGTCGCGACACAGGTGGCGGACGCGGCGATGGCCATGGCGTTGGTCGTCGACGGCCCACCCGGCGACATCGGTCCCTGACGCATGCGGCGTCCCGGGTGGGCGACTTTGCAGGCCCCCGGGAGGCGGTGCCACCGGCGATGTCAGCCGTTGTCCCGTTCGGTCGTGGTGAGGTCCTCGGCGAGGCGCCAGCCGTCCCCTGCGGGCTCGAACACGAAGAGGTGGGAGCTCACCCAGGGGACATCGGCCCTGTGGGTCTTGCCGAACCGGTCGGTGGCGTACGGCCTCGTGGACTCGTCGACCCACACCTTGGCCCGGTCGCCGTCCATCTCGACCTGCTGGATGTGGGCGGTGGAGACGGCTCCGTCCCACATCACGTCCGCTTGCGGTTCGTCCCTCCGCCAATACGCGGTGGGGAGGTCGGCGTCGTGCTGGAAGACCTTTTGGGCCGCTCGCTCAAGCGACGCCCGCTCCGCCGCTTCGACGTGGCGGTGCACCACCAGTGTGGCCGGCACGGCGGCGACGAGTGCTGCCGCCGCTGCCAGGACCAGTGCGTGCTTCTTGTCCATGGTGCCCCCACCCCGAGCTGCGTGATCTTGCGGGAGCGTAACCGGTCGTCGCAGGTCAGCGACAGTCGGCCGGTGCCGCTACCTCGTTCACGTGGTGACCTTGGCGATGAACGCGGCGAGGTTCGCGACGGTCCGCTGGATCTTCTCCTCCAGGGTGAGCGTCTCGTGGAGCCGCGCGCCGACGCCCGCGTCCTTCATGCCCCGCACGTACAGCGGGCAGGCGAGGTCACGGCACATGTAGGCGCCCACGGTGTTGCCCTGCTGCCCGGCCTTGCCGGCTTTCGCTGCGACCATGAGTGAGACGCCCCCGGAGTGGGTGGTCAGGCACATCGAGCACATGCCGAGCCGCGCCTGCCAGGAGGCCGGACCCGAGGTGCGCAGGGCGAGGGCCACCGTGCGGCCGTCCAGCTCGGTGGCGAGGTAGGAGCGGTCGGGGGCCTGCGGGTCCCGCCAGCCGAGGAAGTCCAGGTCGTCCCAGGGCTGCTCGGCCAGGTCACGGGGGACGAAGAGGCGCTTGGCCTCGCCCTTGGTGCAGTTCACGAACGCGCTACGGATCTCTTGCTCGGTCAACGGCTTCATGGGCGGCAGGCTAGTTTGCCTAAAGTGATTAGGCAAGTTCTTAATTAACATCGCTGGATGGTAAGAAGGCTTTGGTTCCCGCGCCCCCGCCGCCGGGAAGGCGGCGGGGCCGCCGGAGGGGTCAGTTCGGGCGGGTGGCGGAGATTCCGCCGTCCACGTAGAGCGTGATGCCGTGGACCATGGCCGCATCGTCGCTGGCGACGTACAGGACGCCCTTGGCGATGTCGTCGGGCCTGATCACCACGCCTGCCGGGGTGGCGGCGGTCATCGCCTCGAGCTCCGCACGGGCCGCCTCGTTGCCCGGCGTGAGGGTCGCCCCGGGCGCGACGGCGTTCACCCGCACGCCGCGCGGGCCGTACTCCGCGGCCCAGCTCCGGGTGAGCTGCTCGTCCGCTGCCTTGGTCGCGGTGTACATCGCCGCGTAGGGGCTGCCGACGCGGGCCATCCAGGAGCCGATGGTGACGATGACGCCGTTGCCCCGCTCGGCCATGGCCGGCGCCATCGCGGCGACCAGGACGTGGGGAGCGCGGACGTTGACCGCGAGCATGGCGTCCAGGTCGGCGTCCGGCAGGTCCTCGGTCGCCGTCGCCGGGTAGATGCCCGCGCTGTTGACCAGGATGTCGACGCGTCCGCCGAGCACCTCGGTGGCCTCCGCCGCGAAGGCCCGCAGCTGCTCGTAGCTGCCCGCCAGGTCCGCCGCGACGAAGCCGGCCCGGCCGCCGGCCTGCCGGATGTCCTCGACGACGCCCTCGCCGCGGGATCCCTGCCGGCCGCTGACGACGACGTGGGCGCCCTCGCCGGCGAGCGTGCGGGCGATCGCCGCACCGATGCCGCTGGTCGAGCCGGTGATCACGGCGGTGCGGCCGGCGAGGCGGGAGCCGGGGGTGGCGGGTGTGCTGTCTGTGATGTGAAGAGAAGTGGTCATGGGTCCCTGTCTACGGCGGCCCGCCGGCATCGGGCCAGGTCAGGACGTACCTGGGCATGGCAGCACCACCCAGGGCGACGGCGTGCCGCCTACCCTGGAGCCATGCCACGCGACCGCGCCGCGCTCGGGGCGTTCCTCCGCTCCCGCCGGGACCGCATCACCCCTTCCCAGGCGGGCATCGAAGCGTTCCCCGGGGCCCGGCGGGTGCCGGGGCTGCGGCGCGAGGAGCTGGCCGTGCTCGCCGGCCTCAGCCCGGACTACTACAGCCGGCTCGAACAGGGACGCCAGGCCAACATCTCCGACGAGGTGCTCGACGCGCTGGCCCGGGCGCTGCGCCTGGACGAGGTCGAGCACGCGCATCTGCGCGACCTCGCCGCACCCACCGTGCGGCGGCGGGCCGCGACCCCGCAGTCGGTGCAGCGCCCCGATCCCGGGCTGCTGCGGCTGATGCGCACGCTCGACCACGTCCCGGTCCTGCTGCTCGGCCACCGCGGCGAGGTACTGGCCCGCAACGCCCTGCTCGTGGAGGTGCTGGGCCGTCCGCTGGAGCCGGGGACGTCGTTCGTCCGCTACATGTTCCAGGACCCGGTCGCCCGCGAACGGATCGTGAACTGGCAGGACTTCGCCTCGGCCACCGTCGCCACGATGCGCCGGGAGACCGCCCGCCGCCCGCACGACAACCGCCTCACCGCGCTGGTCGACGAGTTGCGCACCACCGACGCCGACGTCGCCCGCTGGTGGGACGACCACGCCGTCCGCGACTACGCGTCGGTGACCAAGCGCGTCCAGCACCCCACGGCGGGCCCGATGTCCTTCGACATCGAGATCGTCCGCGCGCCCCACGAGCCCGACCAGCGCCTCGTCGTCTACACCGCAGAACCCGACTCCTCCACCGCCCGCGTCCTGCCCCTCCTGGCCAGTTGGAACGCCGCGCCGCATCTCTGACCGGGCCGCCTCGCCCCGGAAGCAGGACCACCCCGTCGACCTCGCCGACCGGCCCGAGGCAGGCCCAAGGGGCCTGGGGGCGCTCAAGGAGTTCGTGCCGGTCAGGTGGCCGACCGGGTGGCGGTGAGCGCGGCGACCTCCATCGCCTGACGGCGCGCCCGCGCGTGCGCATCCTTCAGTGAGGCGCGGTGCTCCGGGAGCAGGTGCGCGAGCGACGGCACCGTGGGCGCATACGTCAGTTCGGGCGTGATGGGGCGGACGTCCAGGGCCATCAGCCGCGGATCGCCGAGGATGGTCTCCAGCGCGGGGATCAGGAAGTCCTTCCCGTGCTGGGGCGCACCGGGACCGTAGCCGCCGCCCCGGGCGGAGACGACGACGGCGGGGCGGCCGGCGGTGGGAGCGGGACCGGGCAGCCCGATCGTCCTGCCGACGATCATGATGTGGTCCAGCCACGCCTTGAAGACCGACGGCATCGCGTAGTTGTAGAGCGGTACGGCGAAGAGGTAGGCGTCGGCGCCCAGGAACTCCTCGACCAGTTCGTCCTGGAGCAGGGCGGCGGCCTTCTGCTCGGGGGTGTGCTCGTCGGCGGGGGTCGTACGGGCCAGGATGCCGGCCGCGTCCAGGTGGCCGACGGGGTCGAGCGCGAGGTCGCGGTGGACGACGTCGCCGGCCCAGGCGGCGGTGAAGGAATCGGCGACCCGGCGGGAGACGGAGGCGTCGCCGGAGGCCGAGGCGTCGATGCGCAGCAGGTAGGACATGGTGGTGACTCTCTCGCTGTGGTGCGGGTGTGCGGGTGTGGTGGTGGTCCGTCGGCCGGGTTCCGGCGCGCGGGTGTGGGCTGGCCCCGGTGAGGTCGTGTCGTCTGAGGCAGTGTCGTCAGGGAGCGGGGGGCCGGGGGACCGCACAGCCGTCGGGGCCGCAGGCGGCCGCGCCCGCTGCGCCGAGGATCCGCAGCGGCCGGGGCTCGGGGTGCGCCGCCTCCCAGGCCCTGGTCATCGCGGCCAGGAGTTCGTCGACGCCGACGGCGCCGGGGATCGCGTACGTGCCGTCGAGGATCATGAACGGCGTCCCGCGTGCCCCCAGGCGCTCGGCCTCGCGTTGGTCGGCGTCCACCCGGGCCCGGTAGGCCGGTCGCGCAGCGCCTCCGCGGCCTCCGCGCGGTCGAGGCCGGCCTCGGTGGCGAAGTCGAGGACCTGCTCGCGGGTCCACAGCTCGCGCGCCTGCCCGAAGTGGGCTCGGAACATCGCCGTCCACACCTCGCCGCCGCGCCCCTGGTCGGTGGCGAGGGCGAGGAGTTCGTGCGCGTAGTCGGTCGGCCCCAGCGTCCGCTCCAGCGCGTGGTAGGGGTCCAGCCCCTCGTCCCGGGCGGCGCGCTCGATCGGCGCGAAGATCTGCTCGCCCCTGGACACGGAGATCCCGTGCTTCTCCAGGAGCCGCCGTTGCGTGATGCCCTCACGGGGCAGGTCGGGGTGGAGCTGGAACGAGCGGTGGACGATCCGTACCTCTCCGGCGTGCTCGAAACGCTCCAGCGCCAGCCGCAGCCGGTTGTCCGCCAGTCCGCAGTACGGGCAGACGATGTCGGACCAGAAGTCGATCTGCATGGTGGGCCCCTCTCGAAACTCACTTTCTGTTCGTAGCCTCACTCTGCATTAGTGTGAGAAGCGATACAAAAGGCACATTGATGTGCGTGATCGTGGGAGAGGTGGCGGACGTGGGCACCGGCGGCGAGATGCGGCAGGGACGCACCAACGTGCGGGCGAGCGTGCGGCGCGTCCCCGGCCCGTGCGCGCACTGGGGCGACGGGGACGCGGACCTCATCCGCGAGATCCTCGACCTGGTCGGCGACAAGTGGAGCGTGCTGATCATCGGCACCCTCTCCGACGGACCCGTGCGCTACTCCGACCTCGCGCACGCCATCCCCGGCATCTCCCAGCGGATGCTCACCCTCACCCTCAAGCAGCTCCAGCGCAGCGGCCTGGTCGACCGGACCGCGTACGCCGAGGTGCCGCCGCGCGTCGAGTACTCCCTGACCGGGCTCGGCACCTCCCTGCTGTCCACCGTGCTGGAGCTGGCGGCCTGGTCGGCCGAGCGGCACGCGGAGATCCGCCGCCACCAGCAGACATACGACGAGCGGACCGGGTAGGACCTGACCGGCCGATCATGTCCGGAGCCGGATGGCGAGGGCCGCCGGCGCGGGTGCGATGCTTGGCGCCATCGGGGAGGGCGGCTGCCCGGCCCCTGACCACCACATACATCCGTTCGGGAGGGGCCCCGTGACCGGAGCAACGGCGATCGTCAACGCGAGGGTCTTCGACGGCACCCGGCTGCGGGACTGGACGTCGGTCCGGTTCGCCGACGGCATCATCACCGACTGCGCCACCGGTCCCACCGCCCAGGACGGCGACGAGGTGATCGACGCGGAGGGCGGCACCCTCCTGCCGGGGCTGATCGACTCGCACATCCACCTGGTGCCCGGCGCGCTGGCGCAGGGGCTCACCTTCGGTGTGACCACCGCACTGGACATGTTCAGCCAGGCCGACGTGATGGCCGTGGCCAAGCAACAGGCCGCCGCTCGGCCGGACGTGGCCGACGTGCGTTCCGCGGGGATCGGTGCCACTGCTCCCGGCGGGCATCCCTCCGCGATGTACGCCCCGTTCCCGACCTTGACCGGCCCGGAGCAGGCCGAGCAGTTCGTCGCGGACCGCGTCGCCGAAGGCTCGGACCACGTGAAGGTCTTCGGCCCCTCGGGCACCGCGGGTCCGCGGACGATGCCGTCTTTGGACCTGGCCACGATCACCGCGGTGACCGAGGCAGCGCATCGTCGCGGACTCGTGGTCGTCGCGTACATCCACTCCGTGGCCGGGATGGGCGAGGTCATGTCCGCGGGCATCGACGTCATCGCGCACGTGCCCGTGGACGGCGAACTGGACAGAGCGCTGGCCGAGCGGATCGCCGAGGCCGGAATCGCGGTCGGCCCGACGCTGGCAACCATCGAGAACGTCCTGGGCGAACCAGGCGGGGCCGCTGTGGCCGGCGACCCCCGACTTGCCGCGGCACTCGGGGACGCGCAGGCGCGGCGGCTGACCTCTGGCGCGTCTGGGCGGCACGGGCGGGCGATGCCGCCCTATTCCCGTGCCGAGGAGAACGTCGGCCGCCTGGTCGACGCGGGCGTCACGGTCCTGGCCGGCACCGACGCCCCGAACCCGGGAACCGTGTTCGGGGCAAGTCTGCACCGGGAACTGGAGCTGCTCGGCCGCTGCGGCATGACGCCCGCTCAGGCGCTGGACGCCGCGACCGCCGCTCCGGCACGAGTGTTCAGCCTCGCCGACCGCGGGCAGGTCGCACCCGGTCGGCGCGCGGACCTCGTGCTCGTGTCCGGCGACCCGTTGACCGAGGTCACCGCGACCCGGGCCATCGAACGGATCTGGCGGGCAGGCGTCCTGTGTGACCGACGTGCGTTCGTCGCCGACGCGGCCGAGACGGAAGAGCTCGACGCCTTCGACGCCCGGGTCGCCAAGGTCGTGGCGGCCGTCCGCGATCGCCGGTACGGCTTCGATCCGAACAGGGCCGGCTGACCCGTCACGAGCATCTGCGACCGCCCGCACCGCGGCGGCCCGGGGTAGGGTGCACGGTCGTGGAACGGATCTTGGTGGTGGGCGCCACGGGCGCGGGCAAGTCCACGCTCGCCCGTGCGGTGGGCGGTCGACTGGGCCTGACGTACCACGAGATGGACGCGCTGTACTTCAACGGTCCCGACTGGGCGGTGAACGGCGCGTTCGCCGAGGACGTGGCGGGGTTCGCCGCCGGGCCCCGCTGGGTGGTCGACTCCCTCGGCTATCCGGACGTTCGTGACCTGCTGTGGGGGCGGGCCGACACCGTGGTGTGGCTGGACTACCCCAGGCGCGTCATCATGCCGCGCGTCCTGCGCCGCTCCGTGCGGCGCACCGTCACGCGCGAGGCGATCTTCGGGGGCAACAGGGAAACCCTGACCGGCTGGCTGAGCCGGGAGCATCCTGCCTGGTGGTCCTGGTCCCAGCACGCGGGCCGTCGCCTCGAGATCGAGCGCCGCGCCGGCGATCCCCGCTTCGCGCCGCTGGACGTCCTCCGCTTCGGCCACCCCGACGAGACCGCGGCCTGGCTGGCATCCCTCTGAGCCCGGTCAGGACCGCGGCGCGCGCGGCCTCCCCCGGAACGCTTACTTTATTGAGCAATCCAGAATCATGCTAGGCTTTCCGGCATGGGACGGATCAGGGAGTTCGACGTCGACCAAGCGGTCGACCGCGCGATGGACCTGTTCTGGCGTCGCGGCTACGCCGAGACCGCCCTGCAGGACCTCCTCGACGAGCTGTCGATCGGAAGCGGCAGCTTCTACGCGGCTTTCGGCTCGAAGGAGCAGCTCTACCTCCGCGCCCTCGAGCGTTACTCCGCCCTCCAGGCGGACGACCTCGTGAAGATCCTCGAGCACGCGACCGAGATCCGGTCGGCGGTGCGACAGGTCCTCGTCGCCATGATCGAGGCGGATCTGACCGATCCGTCGCGGGGGTGCCTCGTCGTCAACACCGCCACCGAGTGCGGCGGCAGGCCCCCGGCTGCCGAACGTGTCGTCGCGGCGATGCGGCAGGTCGAGTCGTCCTTGGCGGGAGCCCTGGAGCGGGCCAGGTCGCGGGGTGAGCTGGCGCCGGACAAGAACCCGGTCGAGCTGGCCCGCTTCCTGACCACCTTCGTCCAGGGCCTGCGGGTCGTCGGCCGGGCGCGTCTCGGGCGGTCCTTCGTCGAGGACGCCCTCGCGGTGGCGATGCGCGCCCTGGGCTGACCGCGGTCGGGCTCCGACGCACACCGTGTGGGCCCGGCTTCCGCTTGCCATAATTCTGTATTGATCAATCCACAAAGGATTCCTCATGGAACTGCACCTCAAGAACAAGGTCGCCGTCGTCACCGGAGCCAGCAAGGGCATCGGCCTGGCCGTCGTCGAGGCGATGGCCCGCGAAGGCGTCCGCGTCGTCGCCGGCAGCCGCAACTCGACGCCCGAACTCGACGCGCTGGCGACCACCTACGACGTCACGATCGTGCCCGTCGACCTGGCGGCACCGGAGGGGGCGCAGACCCTGGTCCGCCGCGCGGTGGAGCGCCACCAGCGGATCGACATCCTGGTCAACAACGTCGGCGCCGCCGAACCGCGCAGCGGGTTCCTCGAGGTCACCGACGCCGAATGGCAGCGGATCTTCGACCTGACCTTCTTCAGCGCCGTCCGCGCCAGCCGTGCCGCGCTCCCGCACCTGGCCGAGGCCGACGGTGCGGCGATCGTCAACATCAGCTCCATCAACGCCCGCACGCCCTTCCCGATGGTCGTGGACTACTCGGCCGCCAAGGCCGCGCTGACCAACCTGAGCAAGTCGCTGTCCGAGGAGTTCGCGCCGAAGGGCGTCCGCGTCAACGCGATCTCCCCCGGCCCGGTGCGCACGCCGTTCTGGACGGCCCCGGGCGCTTTCGCCGACGCCACCGCCGCGGCCGCCGGCACCACGGCGCAGGAGGCCCTGGACGTCGTGGTGCCCCAGAGCATGGGCATCACCTCGGGCCGGATCACCGAGCCGCAGGAGGTCGCCGACCTCACCGTCTTCCTGGCCTCGCCGGTGGCGGGCAACATCAACGGGGCCGAGGTGCTCATCGACGGCGGCCAGATCAAGACGCTCTGAACGCGGGGCGCGGCCCGTCCTGCCCCGGGCGGCGGTGCGAGACCGCGCCCAGCGACCAACCTGAGAATCCGTTGTCGAGTGAGTGGAGATACATGTGACCGTCGACGAATCGATCACCCCCGAGCCGATCCTGCAGCTGGGTCTGGGATTCATGGCCTCGAAGACACTGCTGAGCGCGGTGGAGCTGGAGATTTTCACCGTCCTGGCCCGGGGCGGTCGCGATCGCGCGTCCCTCGCCGCCGAAGTGGGCCTCCACTCCAGGTCCTCCGCGGACTTCCTCGACGCCCTCGTGTCGCTGGGCCTGCTGGACCGTGACGACGACGGCGTCTACCGCAACAGCGCCGCGTCCGAGGTCTTCCTGGACCAGGCCAAGCCCTCCTACATCGGCGGCATCCTGGAGATGGCCAACACCCGCCTCTTCGGCTTCTGGGACAACCTCACCGATGCCCTGCGAACCGGCACCCAGCAGAACGAAGTCACGCACACCGGAGCCCCCTTCTTCGCCACGCTGAGCCAGGACCCTGTCGCGTGGCGCAACTTCCTCAACGGCATGAACGGTGTCAGCACACCCCTCGCGGGGGCACTCGCCGCCGACTTCGACTGGACCGGCCACCGGCACGTGGTCGACCTCGGCGGCGCTCTGGGGGCCGTACCCGCGGCAGTGCTGCGATCCCACCCCGAGATGACCGGAACGGTCTTCGAACTTCCCCCGGTACGCCCGGTATTCGACGAATTCGCCGCCGCTCACGGCCTGACCGACCGCCTGTCCTTCCACAGCGGCGACTTCTTCTCCGACCCCCTTCCCCCGGCCGACGTCTACGTCATGGGGCAGATCCTCCACGACTGGAATGCCGAGCAGCGGCAGTTCCTGCTCCGCAAGGCCCATGACGCCCTGCCCGTCGGCGGCACGCTCATCGTCTACGACGCCATGATCGACGACGACCGACGGCACAATACCTACGGCTTCATGGTGTCGCTGAACATGCTCATCGACACGGAAGGCGGCTCCGAGTACACCGTCGCCGATGCGACCCGCTGGCTGGCGGCGGCAGGCTTCTCCACGACGGAGGCCCGTCCTCTCATCGGCGGTTACACGGCCGTCTACGCCACCAAGTAGCCGGTCGGCGATCGTCAGCTCACCGGAGCACTCCAGCCGTCGCCGGTGGCGATGTGCAAGGCCCCCCGGTGCAGGCCGAGGTCGGCGGCGGCCCTCGGCACCTCGAGGACGCCGTCGGACCCTCGGCCGCCGTGGGGCTGCGCGGCCCGTGGGCGGCCATGAACCGCAGTGGGTGGGCGCAGATCAGACCGTGAGAGCCCGGTACTCACTCCAGGCGGCCTCGCCGGCCGCCCGGTTGTCGTGCGGGCTGGGATCCCTCAGCTCTTCAGGGTCCTCCGCCACTCCACTTCCTCGACGGAGACCGGCGCCTGGATCTTGTACACGTCGCCGACCCGCAGATTGTCGGGCGTGCTGTACGTGCCGTAGGTACCGATGACCGAGACGGCCACATGGGAACCGGGTTGCCAGAAAGTACGGAAGTACGGGGCGGTCGGAGGGATTTCGGGAATCTCCAGCAAGGGCACGCCACGTCGGTCCAGCAGGCGTCGGAGCTTGTCGAAGCGGAGCCTGGGAGTGAACCTGCCGTATCTGGCGCGCATTTCGGCGTTGACGAGCGTGCGATCGCGGAACGCCAGCCGGTGCACCTGCAGGCTGAAGTGGTGCCCCGACCAGGGGTGGTCGGCCGCACCGCGGTTCCAGTAGAACTCGACGAGACCGTAGTCACGGCAGATGCTGAGGGAGCGGAAGGCGTTCTCGGCGAAGTCCGGGCCGAGGACCTCGGTCACGCGGTCGGGGGAATCCGCGGGTCCCACGCCGAGCACGGTGCCGGTGGTGATGACGTCCATGTAGAACGCCAGGGAGTACGGCGTCACAGGCTGATCCCCGATGTGGTGTGTCCGGCGCGACGTGGGGAGACCCTACTCCACCACGGCCGCCCCACGACCGGGGGCCGGAAGTGACGAACGGGTCCTCGCCGCGATGGAGCGGCGGGGACCCGCGGATGGCGATGAGACCTCGACAGGTCAGCGGGTGGCACCCCCGGCCTGGGGAAGACGCATTGCGTGTGGGGTGGCGTCCGCGCTGTCAGCTGCGGGAGCCACCGTCAGTCACCGTAGTCGCCGCCGTCGTCACCGTAGTCGCCCCCGCCGTCGCCCCCGCCGTCATCGCCGCCGCCGTCGTCGGCGACCACGGAGACCGTGCTCTGAGGGTGGTCGGCCGCGACGGCGGCCGACGTCGAGCCTGCCGCTCCGGTCAGTGCGGCGGCGGCAGCCACGGTGGCGATCAGTGTCTTGCGCCTCATGATGGCGTGTCCTTCCGTGCATGTCGGTAGGTGCCGCGGTCGCCCGGCGCGAGAGCAACGCTGAGGTACTGAAGAGACCATCAATACCGCCCGGAACGAGCCGGCACGCCGGCCCCCGGCCTACGAGGGCCTCCGAGCTCCCGTGGATGGATCGGCCACCGGCCCATCCAGGGCAGCGGCCTGCAGCCACAGCCCCGTCCCGAGGGCCCATTCGGCACGTGCGGAAACGGGGCCTACTTCCAGGGTGCGCCCATGTCGGCCGAGATTCATCCCGGCACCGGTCTCCGGGCCGGAGCACCGGCTCCCGCTTGCGCACACCGTCAGGCACCACGGCGGGAGTTGAGGCGGGCGGCCTGGCGCGTGAGATGGTCGCGCTCGGCGAGGTTGGGTGCCTTGCGGGCCGCCTCGGCGTACAGCCGTGCCGCCGTCGTCAGGTCGCCGTCGCGCTCGTGGAGGTAGGCCGCCACCGCGGTGTAGCGGGGGAGTGAGTCGTCCAGCGCCGCGAGCGCCGCCAGCCCGGCGCGCGGTCCGTCGGCCTCGCCGACGGCGACCGCGCGGTTGAGCCGGACGACCGGGCTGTCGGTCAGGAGCGTCAGCTCGTCGTACCACTCGACGATCTGCACCCAGTCGGTCTCCTCGGCGGCGGGTGCGTCGGCGTGCAGTGCCGCGATGGCGGCCTGCGCCTGGAACTCGCCGAGCCGGTCGCGGGCGAGTGCCGCCTGCAGGATCCCGACGCCCTCGGCGATGGCCCCGGTGTCCCACCGGCCGCGGTCCTGTGCGGCGAGCGGGACCAGGCTGCCGTCGGGCGCGGTCCTGGCGGCCCGCCGGGCGTGGTGGAGCAGCATGAGCGCGAGCAGCCCCGCCACCTCGGGGTGGTCGATCGCTGCCGCGAGCTGCCGGGTGAGGCGGATGGCCTCGGCGGCGAGGTCGACGTCGCCGGAGTAGCCCTCGTTGAAGACCAGGTAGAGGACGCGCAGCACGGTGGCGACGTCGCCGGGCTGGTCGAACCGCACGCTGGAGACGGTGCGTTTGGCCCGGCTGATGCGCTGCGCCATGGTCGCCTCGGGCACCAGGTACGCCTGGGCGATCTGCCGGGTCGTCAGCCCGCCCACGGCGCGCAGCGTGAGCGCGACCGCGGACGAGGGCGTCAGTGACGGGTGGGCGCACAGGAAGTACAGCTGGAGCGTGTCGTCGGCCGCGGGCGTGGGCCCGGGGTTCGGTTCCCGGTCGACGAGGTCCTCACGGCGGCGGCGGGCGGTGTCCGCCCGCGTCGCGTCCAGGAACCGGCGCCAGGCCACGGTGACCAGCCAGCCCTTGGGGTCCCTGGGCGGGTCGGCCGGCCAGACGCGGACGGCCTCGACCAGCGCGTCCTGGACGGCGTCCTCGGCCGCCGCGAAGTCGGCTCCGCGGCGGACGAGGACGGCGAGGACGCCCGGCGTGAGGCTGCGGAGCCGGGCCTCGTCGATGGGGGTGGTCATTCGGTGATGGTGGGCGGGGCGGCGAGGAAGGGGCGGAGTTCGAGCCATTCGTGGATGGGCCTGCCGCCGGCGCCGGGTGCGGCGGAGAGTTCTCCGGCGAGTTCGAGGGCGCGGTCGTAG